>VGTH01000034.1 GCA_016874755.1 Deltaproteobacteria bacterium
TTCTCTCATCGGCGTATCCTTTCCTGCCTGCGCCAACAGGCAGCCTTTCGTTTTTAGATTCGCGAAAGGGTACGCCTACCTATTTCCTATTTCCACACGCTTTGATCATAGCTCGCAAAATTTTGACACTCTTCAAGACCGCGCAAAGCTCTGCTAGAAAAGCAATGTTCATGCCTCCCCAGGTTCGACGCATGAAAGTAGCCTCAGTGTCCCAATGAAGCAATCGAAAAATAGGCTCCGGTCGGCGGCACGCAGCGCCCATCGCCGCATCGTCGGCGCCGCCGGCCGGCGCGCGCTCGCGCGGCTATGCTCAAAGGGATTTCCCGTTGTGCTGCGCGCTCCCACCGAGTTCCTGTTTACCGGTGCGGCTCCATTGCAGGCGAGCCAAATTGCCGATCGAATTGAGGCTCTGCGCGTGGAGCTCATCCGCGCCGGCAATCAAATCGTATCGGTTTACCCATCACCCGAGCCGCAGCCGGAAGGTTCCGGTCAAACCGATCAGAAACGACCGATTCCAGGAGCGATCGATCGGAGCACCCTGGCTTACATCGCCGAAGTCGCCAGTATCTCGCGCTACTGGGGCAGCTTTCTCCATCTCTGCGCCAGCAGCGCACAGGCACGGACGATTCTCGAGCTCGGGGGTTGTGCCGGAATTTCCGGCAGCTACTTGGCGTCTGCCCCCCTTTGTCAACGCTTTGTCACTGTGGAGGGATCGCCTGACCTGGCAAAGCTTGCCGGTCGCCACATAAACCAAGTTGCCGCCGGTCAGTGCGAAGTGAGAAATGCTCTCTTCGACGACGCTCTCGATGCCCTACTGCCAGGCTTTGGCACGGCCCTCGACTTCGCGTACATTGACGGCCAACACGAGCGCGCCGCAACCATTCACTATCTCAAGCGCATCACGCCGGCGCTGCATCCCGGTTCGATCGTCATTTTTGACGACGTTATGTGGAGCCGTGACATGGAATCTGCGTGGCAAGAAATCAGCGCGACCGATGGAGTCTCAGCCGCCGTGCTACTGGGGCGCCTGGGTGTGATTGTGTGGGGTCTGGCCGGGGATAAAGCGGACCACTACGATCTTTCCCGCTTCACGGCCGAATGGAAAAGAGGCAGGTTATCTGCCGAACAGTGGCGCGAAGCAAAAACGCATGCGTGAGACTTCAGCCGGTGGACACGCCGAACAACCACCCCACTCCATACGTAATCGCCGAAACCAATACGCCGATGGCAACCATGCGGCCGCCGCTGACGAGTGGGCCGCGCGCGGTGAAAATCGATACCAACGCGCCGACGCCGAACAATGCGGCGAAGCTCAAAGCAGTGCTGACCGCGACGGCCGTGCTACCGCTCGACAATAGGTAGGGTAACACCGGGATAAAAGCGCCGATCACGAATGACACGAAGGAGCTGAGCGCCGCAATCCACGGCGAGCCGAGTTCCGAAGGATCGAGCCCCAACTCTTCGCGCGCCAGCGTGTCGATGGCGGTGTGCGGGTTGGCAATGATCCGGTGCGCCAACAGCGCCGCTTCTTTTTCCGGCAAGCCCTTGGCGCGATAGATCAGCGACAGCTCTTCTTCCTCCTCCTTGGGCGACATCTCCACTTCTTGTTTTTCCATGGCGATCTGCTGCTCGAAGACTTCGCGCTGCGAGCGCACTGAGACATATTCGCCTGCCGCCATCGAAAAAGAGCCGGCCAAAAGTCCGGCGATGCCAGCGAGAATAATGTATTCCGGCTTGGCCTCGGCGCCGGCAAAGCCCATGACCAAACAAAAATTGGACAACAGACCATCGTTGACGCCGAACACCGCCGCGCGCAAACCGCCGCCGCGCGCCGTCACATGCCAGCGCTCGATGCCGGCAATCGCCTGCTGCTCGCTCATACCGCCGGCCATGGCGCGCAGCGTGCGGCTGTGGGCGCGCTCCTCGGCAGGCATGCCGACCGCTTCGGGTTGCTGCATGTAGCCCGGCTCGTCGCGCGCTTCCATGCTGCTAATAATGGGCACCACCCGACGCGTGCCGAAGCGGCGCGCCATCCAGCCCAGCATGCGCACCCGCGCCGTCGGCCGGTGCGCCGGCACCGTGCCGCCGGCGTTTTTGATCAAGCGCGCCCAGCGCTGGGCGTGGCGCTCTTCGTTTTCCGCCAGCTTCTCGAAAATCGAGACCCGCTCTTGATCCTGCTCCGCCGCCGCCATGGCGCGATACAAAGCGATGCCGTCCATCTCGACGAGATAATTTTCTCGGTAGCGCGCCACATCCGCTGCGCTAACATTCGCCGCCGTTGCCATTTCTCTTGTCATCGCATGAAGCCCTTAAGCATTCAATCGACCGGCCGCGCCTTGCATGCACCGGTTGTTTAATTCTAACGTGAGCGTCATATGGTCACCTTCGTCGACGTCGAAGAAGCGCGCGAGCGCATCAAAGAACGGATCTATCTCTCCCCGTTCGCCTACTCCGAAACCATCAGCCGCATGAGCGGCAATCGGGTGTTCTTCAAACTCGACAATTTGCAAATGACCGGCTCGTTCAAAGAACGCGGCGCTCTCAATCGGCTACTGACGCTGAATGCCGAGGAATCGCGGCGCGGCGTGATCGCCGCCAGCGCCGGCAATCACGGCATGGCTTTGGCGTTCCACAGTCAGCGGCTCGGCATCAACGCGACGATCGTCATGCCCAAACAAGCCCCGCTGATCAAAGTCAGCCGTGTGCGCCACTACGGTGCCCGCGCGCTGTTGCACGGCGCCGACTACGATGAGGCCTTCGCCGAGGCACAGCGGCTGAGCCAGGCGGAAGGTTTGACTTACATTCCCGCCTTCAACGATCCGTGGGTCGTCGCCGGCCAGGGCACCATCGGTCTTGAGCTCTACGAGCAAAACCCCGACTTGGACGCGGTCATCGTGCCGGTCGGCGGCGGCGGCCTCATCGGCGGCATCGCGCTGGTGTTAAAGACGCTCAAGCGCGATATCCGCGTCATCGGCGTGCAAGCCGAAAGCGTGCCGTCGATGCGCGTCGCGTTGCAAAGCGGCGCGCCGGTGCGCGTGCCGCCGGCACTGACCATCGCCGACGGCATCGCCGTGCGCCGCGTCGGCGAAACGCCTTTGGCCCTGGTCAAAGAATTCGTCGATGAGATCGTCACCGTCAGCGAGGGCGAGATCGCCAACGCCGTGTTGATGCTTTTGGAAATCGAAAAGACCGTCGCCGAAGGCGCCGCTGCCGTGCCGCTGGCGGCGCTGATCAACAAGAAAGTAACCCTCGACGGTAAGAACGTTGGCCTGGTGATCTCCGGCGGCAACATCGACATGAATCTGATTGCGCGCATCATCGAAAAAGGCTTGATCCAAGACGGCCGTCTGAGCCGATTTCTTGTCGTCATCCCCGATCGTCCCGGTAACTTGGCCAAGCTGACACAATCCATCGCCGCCCTCGGCGCCAACATCCTGCAAATCGGTCAGAGCCGCGGCTTCGGCGCCATCGCCCTGGGCGAAACCGAAGTCGAACTCACCCTCGAAACCACCGGCCGCGAGCAGATCGAGCAACTGCGCGACGCGCTCACGAAGGAAGGCTTCCGCATCCGATTGGATTCTTAGCTCAAGACTCTGAGAAGCAACCACGAAAGACACGAAAGTCACGAAATCAGAATGATGAATCAGTTTTCGTGTCCTTCGTGTGTTTCGTGGTTCATTTCCGAGCCCCTCCGGCTCCGCGCTCCCTATCCCTACCCTTTGCGCTTTGCCGCCCTAGGCCGCCTTCGCCGCCGCTTTCTTGCGATCGCCCGCCGGTATCACCAGCACCGGGCAAGTCGCCCGCGCGATGACCTTCTCCGCCACGCTGCCGAGGAGAATGTGGTTGAAGCCGGTGCGCCCGTGGGTCGCCATGATGATCATATCCACGCCTTCGCGTTCGGCCGCATCGACGATGTTGCTGTGCGCCGCGCCGAACTCGACGCGTTTGGTGATTTCGACAAGATTTAACTCATCGGCAAATTTCTCACTGAGAAACTTCTCCAACGCGGCAGTCTCATTCGCCAACAGATCGCGCACCGGCCCTGAATCCAGGCGCGGCGGCACCCAATCTTCGCCCAGGGGCATGACCCGATAGACCAGCACTTCGGCGCTCAACTCGCGCGCCATCTCCATGGCGTAGCGGACACCGACTGCGGATAAATCCGAGAGATCCGTCGGCGCCAGAATTTTTCTTACCTTTTTCATAGGGACCTCCTCTTCACAGCGATATTTCGATCTGCCGCGAAAGCTACGGAAATTTTCGCAAACGCTCGCGGCGAGTGTTTCTGGGATTTCCGCTTTACGCGTTTCCGTTTTCACAATTTGCCCTCTCAAGCTGCGTGCACCACCAGCACCGGATCGTCAGAGTGGCGCACGACTTTTTCAGTGACGCTGCCCAGCACCCAACGCTTCACACCCGAGCGGCCGTGGGTGCACATCGCCACCAGCGTATCGGGATGATCATGGGCGTAGCGGATGATCTCGTCGGCTCCCGCGCCCTCCACTAGGACCGCCGACACGTTGGGCAAACCGCGCCCTTTGAGCGCCGCTACTTTTTCGTCGAGATACTTGCGCGCGTCCTCTGCGACTTCTTTTTTCAGCGCGTCGTAGTTAGGCAAATAATCTTCGCTGCCGTAGTAGGCCGACGCCGGCAGCTCGTAGGCTCGGAAGAGCACCACAGACAGATTCAAAAGCTTGGCGACTTCGGTAACCACCGGCAGCACCTTCTCGGCCAACTCGGAGCCGTCCAGCGCGACGATCACCGACTTGAGCGCCGCGGCGCCGCTGCTGACGCTTTCTTCGTCGCCGGCGCGCACGAGAAACAGCGGCGTGGTCGCGCCGCGCAATACTTTTTCGGCGACGCTGCCCATGAGCCAACGGCTGACACCGGACCGGCCGTGGGTCGCCATGGTAATCAGCGTGTCCTGGTTTGCCGCGGCGCGTTCGATGATCACGTCTCCCGGGCCGCCCCGTTTCACCGTGTAGGTGACCTCGATGCCGGGGAACGTCGCGGCGATTTCTTTCAAATATTCTTTGGCGCTGTTCTCGCTTTCGGCGATCAGCACGTCTAGATAACGCGCCTTGTCGGCCGCAACATGGAGCGACATCGTCGAAAGATCGATGACTTCAAGCAGCTCGACGGGAATCTTCAGCGCCCCTCCCAAAGCGCGGGCAAACGGCAAAACTCTCTCGGCGGTTTTCGATCCGTCCAACGGCACCAGCAGTTTCTTGTACATGGGCACCTCCGATCGCTTGTCCCTAAATCTTCCTTGCGCAACTGGCATGCCAGCGAAATCGACCAAAATTCGCGCTGCTAAGAGCGATTTTTCGCAGCTCTGCGAAAATCGCTTTAGAGCTGTCGCAGAAATGAGAGAGAACGGTCGGCTTATACAAGAAATCGGAATAGACCTGAGCATCTGGCGCGGCTAATGCACGGGCGCCAGCCGCCGCTGTAAGAATTTTTCGCACTGGGTCGCGAGCTGATCCGGCGCCGCTTCGGTGTTCAGCTCCAAAAGATCCTCCGCAGACACTTCGTCGAGGCGTTCCTGGGTTTCGAGCTGCTTCTGGTAAATTTCCCAGCGGCCGTCCGAAATGTCATTGGCGGCGGCGGTTCTGGCAGCGAGACGGGCCCGGGTGACGGCCGCGCTAGCAACGCCATGGATGAAAAAGAGCGGAACCTTAAGTTTGCGCGCAAGCTGCGCCAGCTTGTCGCGCTGCTCGCGCTGGGTAAATGTCGCATCGAGAATCACGCTGCTGCCGCGGCTTAAGTATTTCTCGGCTTCACGGATCAGCTGGTTGTACGTCCTGGCGGTCATGCCCTGGCTATAGATGTCGGCAGCGAATGCTACCTGCCGCGCACCCTGTACGCCAGCCAGGTTCTTGCGCACCACATCGGAGTTGAGCACCGGCGCGCCTAAGCGCTCGCCCAGCTCGCGCGCCAAGGTCGACTTGCCGCTGCCGGTCAGGCCGCAGGCAGCAACCAGAAAGGGCGGCCCGCTCCGCCAGATTAAGCGCAGCGCATAACGCCAATAGCGCGCCGCCGTGGCAACGTCCTCAGGGCCGCGCAGGGCATGAACCTTGGCGCGCACCAGCGCGCGGTAGCATTTAAAAAACGGCAGCAGCGTCGCTTGCCCGGCGTCGTCGATCAATTCGCGGTAGCGGCTCTGCAAAGGCTCGATCAGGGCCGCACCGCCGTGCACCTCGAGATCCATCAAGAGAAAGGCCATCTCAGCCGCCAGGTCGCAGCAGCGCAGCTCGGCATCGAACTCGAGGCAATCGAAAATCTGCACCCCTTCGGGAGCGAAGCAGACATGCTCGCAGTGCAGATCGCCATGCGCATCGCGCACCCAACCGGCTTCAGCCCGGCGCACCAGCAGCTCCCCATGGCGTTGCAACAACGCGCTGCCAAAATCCGCCACGCGATCGAGCTCATGGCGTGCGATCCAGCCACCGATGAAGGGCGCCAGGTCAGCGAGATTTTCGCGCCACTGTTTTTCGACCCGCGCCCGGTAAGCGGCGCCGTCCGTGGTATGCGCCCGCGGCGCTTCTTTATGAAAGCGCGCCAACACCGCGGCCAACTCGCGCATCATTTCAACGGTGACTTGGTGGGTTTGCAGGAGAAACGGCAGCATGCGTTTTTCCGGCAAGCGGCGCATCACCAGCGCATACTCCTCCGGTTCTCCCCAACCGCCCAGGCGCCAGGCCCCATCGTCTCGACAGATCGGCATGACGCCGATATACACCGACGGCGCCAAGCGCCGGTTGAGACGCAGCTCTTCGTTAAGAAAGTATCGCCGTCTGGCCAGCGTGCCGTAGTCGAGAAAGGCGTAGCGCACATTTTTTTTGATTTTGAACACCAGATTGCCGGCAAAAAACAGATGGGAAATGTGTGTCTCTTTGTGCGTGACTTGCGCCGGCGGCTTCGGATAGAAGCCAGGCTGCATCATCGCCGCGATCAGGTCGGCCGCCGCAGCGGGACCTTCGGTATCATCGCTTTGGTTCACGCTAGCGGATAAACGCAAGACAAGTGCCAGTAGTAAAAACAAGGGATTTTCGTCCGCGGCATTCTTACGAGAAAGAAAGCCCGCAGCGCGATTACCAAAAACTGGAAATTCGGAGCAGAGCCATTAGCCGCACGGCTGAGCTGCAACCGAGTTTCTATTAAAAATCCAAGAATGCTAGACCGGCTCAGCATGAACGGACTATTTCATGAACGATTTCAACTCCGATTCCGTTCGTCCTGAGCCTGTCGAAGGACTCCGGATGGTTTTTTAGCACAATCCACCCAGACTTCTACGCGCCCCTTTGCCGATGCTAAGATACACCATGCATTTCTCGCAATTCGCCAGCCTGTGCGTCGATTTGGCCAACACTGCGAGCCGCCTCACGAAAATCAATCTCGCTGCGGATTTTCTCAAGCAACTGGCCCGCGATGAGGTTCGCACTGCCGTTGCGTTTCTCTCGGGACGACCCTTCCCGGTTTCCGATCCGCGTACGCTTGACCTTGGCCCCGCCGCTTTCGCCGAGGCCAGGGGGATTGCCGCACAGCCTAGTTCTCAGGAGGAATCACCGACTCTCAGCGAAGTTGCCGACGCCTTCGGCCGCATCGCCGGTGCCAACGGGAAAGGCTCACGCCTGGAGAAATCAAACCAGCTGCGTGCTTTGGTCGAGCGAATCAATCTCAACGATCGGGGCATTTTGTTCCGACTCCTTCATGGCGAGCTGCGCATCGGCCTGCATGACGGCTTGATTCTGGAAGCGATCGCGCGCGCCGCGGGCGCCGATCTAAAGTCGGTCCGGCGCGCCGCGTTGTTTCTAGCCGATCTCGCGGAGGTCGCCGCAATTGCGCTTTCAGAGAAAGCCGACGGATTGCAACACGTCGACATCAAGCTATTTGTGCCGCTTTTGCCGATGCTTTCCGAGTTGACGGGAGACTTGACCGAAATCCTGCGCATTCACGGCGGAACCACCGCGCTCGAATATAAATACGACGGCGCGCCTGTGCAGATTCACAAGCACGGCGACCAGGTGCGCCTGTGGAGTCGCCGTCTGACCGAAGTCACCTCCAGCTTGCCGGAAATCGTCGCGCTGATCCGCCGGATGGATCATGCCCAATCGCTGATCCTCGACGGCGAGGTGGTCGCCGTCGGCAACGACGGCCGGCCCTATCCATTTCAGGAATTAATGCGCCGCTTTCGCCGGGTGCACGGCATCGAGGCGGCCAGCAGCGACATTCCGCTTCAACTTTTCCTCTTCGATTGTCTGCTGGTGAACGGCACCTCGTTGATCGACGAAAGCTACGAATCTCGTTGGCAGAAATTATCCGAGCTAACCAGCGGCAGCCATCTCGCCACACGCACGCGCGCCACCGACGCTGCAGCGGCAGAACATTTTCTCAGCCAAGCGCTCGCAGCCGGCCACGAAGGCATCATGGCCAAGGCGCTCACCAGCCCCTACATGCCCGGCAACCGCGGCAAGCTCTGGTTCAAGATCAAGCCGGCGCAAACCATCGACTGCGTCATCGTCGCCGCCGACCGCGGCTCGGGCCGGCGCCGCGGCTGGCTGTCCAACTATCACTTGGCCGTCGCCAGAGATGACGACTTTGCCCCGGTCGGGAAAACTTTCAAAGGATTGACCGATAAACAGTTCAGCGAAATGACCGCGCGACTCCAGCAACTAAAACTCGCCGACGATGGCGACACAGTGAGCGTGACTCCCGATGTCGTCGTCGAAGTCGCCTACAACTAAATCCAAAAAAGCCCGCAGTACAGCTCCGGCTTCGCGCTGCGTTTTGCACGCATCAAGCGCATCCGCGACGATAAAGGACCGGGCCAGGCGACCAAGTTGGAAGAGTTGCGCGCGCACTACGAAAAGCAATTCGCGACAAAAAGTCGGAGGGAAGTCTAAGAGATTCTCGCGCAGAGGCGCAGAAGCTGTGAAAAATCAAATCCCCCTGTGTCCCCCTTTTTCAAAGGGGGAAGGATCCAGGTCGACTCCGAGTCCCCCTCTTTGGAAAAGAGGGGTTAGGGGAGATTTGTGGGGCGTGGGCGGAGAGGCTCCCGATTTTTGTCACAGCTCCGCAGAGGACGCAGAGAAACCTTTCGCGCCTCATGATCGCCTTCCGATAACATGCACCGCCAACCAAATCGTCTCCGCATCCGTCCGCGCCACGCGGTGGCGCGCGTGACGCGGGATGGTCAGATAATCGCCCTCGGCCATCTCGACGAGGCGTCCATCGTCGAACTCGATCACCGCGCTGCCGCGCACGACCATCACCCATTCGTCATCGTCCTGATCGTACCAAAAGCCCGGCGGGCTAGCGTGATCGTGCGAAACAATCCGCTGGATACGCCCGCAGTTAGTCTCGAACAACGTCGACAGCACCTCTGCGCCAGGAGGCACCGAGATATCTGAAAAAACACTGCGAAGGGTCCGGCCATTATCCATTTTCAATTTTCCATTATCCATTACTATGCATTATCCATTTGTCGGTTGAATCGCGCGCACGAGTCCGATACTTGAAGAATATGAGCGCACAATACGTTTCGGTCAAACAGGCCTACGGTCTCAAGGCCGGCAGCGAAATCACGCTGCGCGGTTGGGTCCGCTCGCGGCGCGACTCCAAGGGCATTACGTTTATCGAGTTGAACGACGGCTCCCGATTCAAAAGCATGCAACTAGTAGTCGACGCCGGTGTCGTCGCCGAGGACTTGCTCAAACACATCACCACCGGCAGCAGCATCGCCGCGACTGGGACCCTCGTCGACTCGCCGGCCAAAGGCCAAGCGGTGGAGCTGCGGGTTGCCTCGCTGCATCTATACGGCAGTGCCGACGCCGCGACCTACCCGCTGCAGAAAAAGGGCCACACGCTGGAATTTCTCCGCGAGATTTCCCACCTGCGCGTGCGCAGCAACACCTTCGGCGCCGCCTTTCGTTTGCGCAACGCGCTCAGCTACGCGATCCATCGCTTTTTTCAGGAGCGCGAGTTTCTCTATGTCCAGACGCCGATCATCACGACGTCGGATTGCGAAGGCGCCGGCCAGATGTTTGGCGTGACGACGCTGGATTTGCAGAAGCCACCGCTGACTCAAGACAGCAGAGTCGACTGGTCCAAGGATTTTTTTGGCAAGCCCGCGTTTCTCACCGTCAGCGGCCAACTCGAAGGGGAAATCTTCGCCATGGGCTTTTCGAAAGTTTACACCTTCGGCCCCACCTTCCGCGCCGAGAACAGTAACACGCCGCGCCATCTGGCGGAGTTTTGGATGATCGAGCCGGAGATGGCGTTCTACGAGCTCGAAGACGACATGCGCCTCGCCGAAGATTTCTTGAAATACATTATTCGCTACGTGCTCGAACAGTGCCGCGAAGATTTAGAATTTTTCAACCAGTTCATCGAAAAGACCGTGCTGACAACTCTAGAGCATGTCGCCGAATCCGACTTCGGCCACATCACCTATACCGACGCCATCGGTGAAATCAAAAAGTCGGGCAAGACCTGGGAATTTCCGGTCGACTGGGGCAGCGACCTGCAAACCGAGCATGAGCGCTTTTTGTCCGAGGAGATTTTCAAAAAACCGGTGATCGTCACCGACTATCCCAAGCACATCAAAGCCTTCTACATGCGCATGAACGACGACGGACGAACGGTTCGCGCCATGGACGTGCTGGTGCCGCGGGTCGGCGAGATCATCGGCGGCAGCCAGCGCGAAGAACGCCACGATGTTTTGCTCCAACGCATGCGCGACGCCGGTCTGGACGATAAACCCTACTGGTGGTACCTCGATCTGCGCCGCTTCGGCACCGCGCCGCACGCCGGCTTCGGCCTCGGCCTAGAACGGATAATGATGTATCTCACCGGACTGAAAAACATCCGCGACGTGATCCCCTTTCCGCGCACGCCGGGGAGCGCGGAATTTTGATTCCGCGCTGTTTTGCGCGAGGCGGCGCGTTGTCATTCTGAGCGCCAGCGAAGAATCTTCGGACACGTAGAAAACGAGATACTCCGCAGATCCCTCGGCGGACCTCGGGACGACAACAAGAATGACATTCATAAATCCCCAGAAATAGTACAGGACCATTCTTTTGTTCAATAAGCTGTCCGACCTTTTCTACGGCTGGCGCATGGTCGCGGCCACCTGCGCCCTGCGCGTCCT
The DNA here is from genome assembly GCA_016874755.1 of Deltaproteobacteria bacterium. Classification (NCBI taxonomy): domain Bacteria; kingdom Pseudomonadati; phylum Myxococcota; class Myxococcia; species Deltaproteobacteria bacterium. The sequence goes on from VGTH01000034.1 coordinate 11,153, forward strand.
CGGCGCCGGCTTGCACAGCTTTGGCTTTACGATTTTTTTTCTGCCGCTTAGCCAAGAGTTGAACATCAACCGCACCGCCACTTCGCTGGCATTTTCCCTGGCGCGCGCCGAGGGCGCCGTCGAAGGGCCGATCATCGGCCACTTGCTCGACCGCTATGGGCCGCGGCCGATCATGCTCACCGCCGTGTTGCTGATGGGCTTTGGCTATCTTTTGTTCTCTCAAGTAGACAGCTACGCGACGTTTCTAATTGTCTATCTCGGGGTGATTTCGCTGGCCCACGCCGGCGGCTTCATGCATGGGCCGATGGTGTTGATCAACACCTGGTTTATTCGCCAGCGCACCCGCGCCATCACCATCAGCAGCGCCGCCTTCGGCCTGGGTGGCGTGCTGATCGCGCCGATCTTGAGCGCCATCGTCCACGCCTGGGGTTGGCGCTGGGGTGCGGCAATTGGCGGCATGACATTCTTGATCGTCGGCATCCCGCTTTGCTTGTGCATCCGCCGCTCGCCGGAAAGCATGGGGTTGTTGCCCGACGGCGATCCGGCGCCGCCCACGATCACCGACAAAGACGGCAAGGTTCAGCCTGCCAGGGCTGAGAACGACGTCACCGTGGCCCAGGCGCTGCGATCCTTTGCCTTCTGGGGCTCGGTGCTCGCGGCCGGCGTGCGCAACGGCTCCTACCATGCGATCTCCGTACATTTCATTCCCATGATGGTCTGGAAGGGCTTGAGTCAGAATGAAGCCGCCTGGCTGCTCAGTGGCTTTGCTTTCCTCGGCATGGCATCGACGTTGATTCTCGGCTGGTACGCCGACAAGTCGAACAAGCCGCGCTTCAATGCGGCCATACTGCTCGTCGCTGCGGGGTCAATGTTGATTCCGATCTTCACCGACTCGGTCTGGCTTCTGTGTTTATTTACGATTTGCTTCGCCTCGGTGGAGGCCACCTACCCGGTGGGCTGGGCGTTGGTCGGCGATCTCTTCGGCCGTACCCACTACGCCAAAATTCGCGGCTACATGACGCTATTCTACACCTGGGGCGGCGTGCTCGGCCCGGTCATCGCCGGCGCCATCTTCGACAAATGGCAAACCTACGAGCCGCTGCTCTGGGGATTGATCGCAGTCTTTCTCGTCGCCTCGGCTTTTTTTGCAAGCCTGAGTAATTCGTGGCTGCGCGCTACCGCAAGATGAAACTCACTGCGGGCGTGCGCGGCCTCATCACACTCTACACGAGCACCATGCTGGCCGGCATGTGGGCGATGGTCGTGCCGACCATTTCCGTGCTCGCCCAGTCCTTTAACATCACCCCGGGCACCGCGGCGCAACTAATCACCGCGCTTGCGGTGGGCCGCTTTGCCGGCATGCCGATCAGCGGCTGGCTGCTCGATCATTTTGGTTCGCGCACCGCGCTGATCGTCGGCCGGCGTGCCGTTTTTAGCCTACGCGCCTTTGCTGATCATCGCGGTAATTTCGCTGGCGGTGGTGGCCCACGAAACACTGAAGCGCTAAGGGCAAAGCGGTAAGCGCGTCCGTCTCTTACCTCTTACCTCTTACCTCTTACCTCTTACCTCTTACCTCTTTGCTCTTTTGCTCTTTTGCTCTTTTGCTCTTTTGCTCTTTGCCCCTTACTCCCCGCCGTTTCGATTTTCTCGCGATTTGCGCTATGATCTCGCCTTAACCAAATTTACGGCCAGATTTTTATGAAACCGAACACCGACGATCTGCGGATCAAGGAAATTAAGGAGCTCCTCACACCGTCGACGCTGCTGGGCGATTTTCCCATCACCGACAAAGCGGCGCGCACGGTCTATGAAACCCGCCAGGCGATTCATCGCATTTTGCACGGCGCCGACGATCGCCTGCTCGTGATTATGGGACCCTGTTCGATTCACGACGTCAAAGCGGCGAAGGAATACGCCGGCAAGCTCAAAGAGGCGCGCGACCGGCTGGCGGCCGATCTGTTGATCATGATGCGCGTCTACTTTGAAAAACCGCGTACTACTGTGGGCTGGAAGGGCCTGATCAACGACCCCAATCTCGACGGCAGCTTTCAAATCAACGACGGCCTGCGCGTCGGCCGGCAGTTATTGCTCGAATTGAATGAAAGCGACGTGCCCGCCGGCATCGAGTTTCTCGACATGATCACGCCGCAGTACATCGCCGACCTGGTCTCCTGGGGCGCCATCGGCGCGCGCACCACCGAGAGTCAGGTGCATCGCGAGTTGGCTTCGGGCTTGTCCTGTCCGGTGGGATTTAAAAACGGCACCGACGGCAACGTGCGCATTGCGCTGGACGCGATTCGAGCGGCCCAGGCACCGCATCATTTTTTGTCGGTCACCAAGGCCGGCAAGTCGGCCATCGTTTCGACGACCGGAAATGAGGACTGCCATGTCATCCTGCGCGGCGGCAAACAACCCAATTACGATGCCACCAACGTCACCGCCGCGGCGAAAAGTCTAGCCGAAGCCGGCATCCCGGCGCGCATCATGATCGACTGCAGCCACGGCAACAGCGGCAAAGAACCGGCCAAACAAGCGGCCGTCGGCCATGACGTGGCGAAGCAAATCGCCGAAGGCGATGCGCGCATCTTCGGCATCATGGTCGAGAGCCACCTGAAAGCCGGCAGGCAGGATTTGATCCCAGGCAAAGCGCTGGTCTACGGCCAAAGCATCACCGACGCCTGCATCGGCTGGGACGACACCCGCACCCTCGTCGACGCGCTGGCCGAAGCCGTGCGCAAGCGCCGGCTGAAGGCCGCCGAAAACGGCGATGCGGAATAGGCCGAGTCCTAAGATTCTCTCGCGCAGGGGCGCAGAGCACGCAGAGTTCGGAAGATTTTGGTAGGGGCGCGATTTATCGCGCCCGCTTCTCGCCGCGCTCCCACACCACCATCGCAGCGTTCAGAACGCGCGCCGCTTTCTTCGCATCGTAGTCGTGCGGAATATGCACGAACCCGTAGCGCGTCGACAAGCGTTTTTTCCTGATCAAGTCCAACATCACATACATCGAGAAATTACAGACGTAATCGCCCGCAAAGCGCGAGCGCCGTCCACTGCGGCCCAGCGCAGGACGCAAAGTTGTCGGCAACTGCGCTTCCTTGTTGCGCACAATCGACTTCGGCTTTTCGGTCTTGCGCTGGCGCCGCGCATTCACGGCGCGCGTTTCGACCCGTAGGAGCCGCCCGCGCCCGCATTGTCCCAAACCAAGAACGATATCCGGCTGATGTTGCTCAACCGCCGCGATGAATTGCGCCCAGTGAAAACGCACCGGGAAAACAATCTTCTTCAGGCCGCGCCGCGCCGGCAGCGCCCGCAACACATGTTTGGTGACGTTGTCACGAAACTGCCGATAGGGACCAAAGCCATAAATCAAAATTCGCACTTTTCCCGCCTCTTCCTCTCCAGCTCCCCATCAGAACTATTGCCTACTGCCTGTTGCCTACGGCACTTTCGGCAATCCATCGTTCTGCGGCTCGTATTCGCGATCTTCCTTGCGCCGTTTCTGCACCGTTTCGTCGAGCACCTCATGGCCGAACTTGGTCGCGCCGAACTTGCGGTAGTGGCGCGCATTGCGTTTGGCGTAAATGCCTTTGAGAAACTGCGCGTAGGAGTCAGCGTATTCACCGAGATAGTTTTGCGCTCCCACGTTGACGCGCTTGAGACCAAGCCCGAGGTTACTGGCCTTGTCCTGCATCCACGCAAGCGCCATGTCCGACAGCCGCCGGTCGGCGTAACCGCCACCGACGTCGCAGTGAGCGCCGACAAACCAACGCTGCTCCATTTTTTGCTCGGGCTCTGTCTTGGGGTTCCACAGGCAGACTTGGAAATCGAGCCGATGCTCATCGATGGCCACCGCGTGATAGGCATTCTCGACAATTTTCGACAGTTGGGTGTCGTGAAATTCGTAGTATTTTGCGTTCACCATGTTGAGAATCTGAATCGGAATACCCAGAGCACCGACGGTATCCCAAACGCCGACGAATTTAATCTTGACATCCCGTGAGAACATCGACTTGAAAAACTTCGCCGCGGAAGAATCCGGCCCGTCGTCGCGGGTGCGATAAATGCCGTAAGCAACCGCCGTGCTGGTGCCCAGAAAACTGCTTTTGATCAGCCCGCAGTTGCGAATCATGCCGACTAAGCTGCGCGCCGTGTAGGCGCCGCGGCTAAAGCCAAGCACATACACTTCATCACCGTTCTCGTAGTTCTTGGCGATAAAGTCGTAGCCCTGCATGATGTTCAACTCGAGGCCAAGCCCAATGGTGCCCCAAGAAACTTGTCATACCATTTGCTGCCAACCCCCTCATCATACCATTTGAGCTGCGCCGCGCCGTCGGTGCCTCGGTCCGCCAGCGACTCGTAAAAACGACGGACGTTGGTCTCAACCTGTTTATCGGCCGGTAAATTCTCATCCGCCGGCTTATTCCACGTGCCATCAAAGCACACGACGATGCGTTTCATGAGAATACCTCCCTGTAATGCTAGGTTTCAGATCAAAATCGCGCAGCCCAGGCCCTGCTGTCAATCACTGCTCGACAAAATTTGCGGTCAACCGCTGGTGGGTGCAGCCTTCTTGCACAAGCTTCCACGTAAAGCTGGAGAATGAGAGTCTGGTTGGGTGTCGCTACCGGACACTAAACAAAATTCCCATCACGCATATTGTAGACTTTCTTAAACTTTTCCACGGCCTTGGGATCGTGGCTCGCCATGATTGCGGTTTTGCCGTGCTCTTCCGCGAGGAGAGAAATAGCGTGTGAACCGCGCCAGAAATAAGCCTTAAGGCGGAGCAAGTTTGTGCGCGTCGCGCGCTAGTCAAACCATTGCTTCTGTTTAAGCACGAATTCCGCGGTGCGATAGGCCAGCGCCGCCACGGTCGCCGTCGGCGGATAGCCGGCCATGCTGGGAAACACCGATGCACCGACGATGAACAAGTTAGGCACGTCGTGAGTCTGGCAAAATTCGTTTACCACGGAATTCTTCGGATCGGCGCCCATGCGTGTGGCGCCGGCCCAGCGGTTCGGCCGGCCTTTCTCCTCGGTCCAGACTTTGCTCGCGCCGGTCGCTTTCATGATTCTCTCGCCGACCCCGGCCATGTATTTCTGCAGTCGCAGCTCGTTTTGATGGAAATCGAACGTCACACGCGGCAGCGCGATGCCCCAACGGTCTGTCTGGCGCGGGTCGAGATCGACGCGGTTATCTCGATGCGGCAAGGTTTCCGGCTGCATGTTCAAGTCCATGGTCCGCGTGTAGTAGTGCGTATAATATTTCTTGAACTCTTCGCCCCAGGCCGGCACATCGGGCGGTAGGACATCGAAGCGCGTGGCCGGCGTGCCGTCGCCGCTGGTGCCGATCGTGCCGCCGCGGATAAACCCCAAGCCGGTGTGATCGAAATTGTTGCCGTTGAAATCGTCGATGCGCATCGCCGCCGAGCCGGGGCCGATGAAGCCATTGATGATGTAATCGTCAAAGGCCGCCATGGCGCGCACGTCGCCGTGGGCGAGAATGTTGCGGCCGACGTAGCCGCTTGTATTCGCCAACCCTTTAGCAAAACGCTTGTGGTCAGTTTTCGACAACAACAACAAACGCACCGACTCGAAAACAAACGCGCTTAAGATAACCACGCGCGCCCGCTGTTCGTGCGCGCGTCCAGCGGGGTCGAAGTAGCGCACGCCGGTCGCGTTTCCCTTGTCGTCACTCAGGAGGTGAAAGACTTTGCTGTTAGCGTGCAGCGCGAAATTGCCGGTCTGCTGCGCCACCGGAACCACCGTGTAAAGCGAAGCCGATTTAGCATGCACGTGACAGCCATAAAAATTGCAGTGGCCGCAGTAGACGCAGGCCGGCCGCTCAGGCATGCGCGTGTCATACGGCTGCGGTGGCCGATACGCTTGCGAGAGGATGCCTGCGGCAGTGTCGTACGGATGATAACCAAGCTTGCGGCATGCCTCGGCGAAGATCTCCATTTTCGCGCTATGGCGCAGCGGCGGCACCGGGAAGTCGCGCTGGCGCGGGCCGGCAAAGGGATTTTTCCCGCCCGTGCCAGAGATGCCGAACTCCCACTCGAATTTTTCGTAATAGGGCTCAAGATCGTCGTAGCTGAGCGGCCAATCGATAATGTCGTAGCCGGTCAAGTCGGCCTTGGCGCGCTCGGCATTGCCGCTGGCGATTTCATTGGTATGCAGTTTAAAGTCGCCCGGCATGTAGCGCGACGACTGCCCAGTCCAATGCAGCAGCGCGCCGCCCAAGACATTTAACGGGCTGGTGCGATATTGGATGCGCGCCTTGTCGCCCGGTTTCTTGCGCGTCGTCGTCGGCTCGTGTTTCGACCAGTCGGACAACTCGGGGCGAATGAGAAATTTAACCGCGTCGCGCGGTGCGTAATCTTCCAACGTTGGCACCGGGCCGCGCTCGAAACCCACCACTTTCAGTCCGGCTGAAGCGAGCTCTTTTGCCAAGATACCGCCGAGCCCGCCTACGCCAACGATACACACATCCGCAATCGTATTTGCCACGCTGCAATACTCCCCAATAGAAATCCTGTTCTTGATAGCAGAGTTGCCCCGCAAAAAGGAAGAAGAAAGAAGTTGTTTGACAGGAACAACGGTCATCGCATAGCCTGCCGCTCGTGATCAAACCGCGCAGGAACATTTCGTTTTTCATATTGGTGATTCTGCTGGGTGTTGGCCGTCCTGCGTTCGCACAGGGATCCGGCGAATCGTTCTTCAAAGGCAAAACACTGCGCTTCATCGCCGGCTCGGCGCCGGGGAATTTTTACGACTCCTGGGCGCGGCTGATCGCCCGCTACTGGGGCAAATACATTCCCGGCAATCCCAATGTGATCGTGCAAAACATGCCCGGCGCGGGCTCGATCACCGCCGTCAATTACATCTACAACGTGGCCAAACCGGATGGCCTCACGGTGGTGCTGCCCAACAACAGCATCTATATCGAGCAGTTAGTGGGCCGGCGCGAGGCGCAATTCGACTTGCGCAAATTTCACTGGCTCGGCTCGGCGTCGCAGGACTCGATCATCCTCTACATGCGCGCCGACATCGGCATCAAATCCATCGCCGATATCGTCAAAGCCAAACAGCCGCCGAGCTGCGGCGGCAGCGGCACGACCAGCTCGGACTACATCATCGCGCGCATCTTAGAGCTCACCGTCGGCGCGAAAATCAATTCGGTATCGGGCTATCAAGGCGGCAGCGACGCCGACCTGGCCGTCGAAAAAGGCGAGATCGTTTGCCGCGCCCATACGCTGGCGTCGCACTTCGGCCGCGAGCCGTTCAACGGCTGGCACAAAAAGGGCTTCGACCTGCACTTACTCCAGTCCGGCCGCAAGCGCGACCCGCGCGCCGCGGACGCGCCGACGGTCTATGAAATTCTCGACGAGTTCAAAGTGCCCGCCAACAAGCGGCGCGTCGCTCAAGCGCTGCTCTCGGGCGGTGAGTTCGGCCGCCCCGTGCTGGCAACCCCCGGCACACCGGCCGATCGCGTCCGCATGCTGCGCGAAAGTTTTCGTGCCGTGTTGAAAGATGCGGAACTCTTGGCCGAGGCCAAGCGCGCCCGCATGGACGTCGACTACACTTCCGGCGAAGAGCTGGAAGCGCTGCTCAAAGACGTGTTGAACCAGCCTGCCGAAGTGGTCGAGCAGGCAAAGAAGATTCTCGGCAGCTGAATGGGAGGCAACCATGGACGTCACCGCCAAACTCGCGCAATTCGCCGTTAATACAAGATACGATGCCCTGCCCGCGCAGGCGATCAAAACGGCCAAGGTCGCGATTCGCGATTGCCTTGGCGTCGCGCTGGCCGGCAGCAAAGAGGAAGATGCGAAAATCGCCGCGCACGTTGCGCGCGAAGAACAGGCCAAAGAAGAGACCACGGTGATCGGCAACAACTTCAAGTCATCGGCGCTCAATGCCGCCCTCGCCAACGGCACGGCGGCCCATGCCATGGACTACGACCACAGCTTCACGTTGATGGGCCAACCCACTGCGCCGATTATTCCGGCCACGTTCGCGCTCGGCGAAGCCCTTGGCGCGAGCGGCCGGCAAATCATCGAAGCCTATGCCATCGGCTACGAAGTGACGGCCAAGCTGGTCCACTCGCTGCGCGATTCGACCCATGAAGGTTGGCATGGGCCGTCGAGCTTGGGCGCCTTCGGCGCGGCGGCATCCTGCGCCAAGCTCCTCGGCCTCGACGAGGCGCGCACGCAGATGGCGCTCGGCATCACCGCCTCGCTGGCCAGCGGCGTGGTGGCCAACTTCGGCACCATGACCAAACCGCTCCACGTCGGCCACGGCGCGCGCAACGGCGTGCTCGCCGCCAAGCTTGCCCAAGCGGGATTTACCGCCAACAACGCGGCCATCGAACATGCGGTCGGCTATTACAACGTTCATCATGGCGGCACCCCGGTCAACGAAGCGGCCATCGGCGAGCTCGGCCGCTCGTGGGCTTTGCTCAGCGACGGCCTGCGCATCAAACCCTACCCCTGCGGCGGCTTGACCCATCAAGTCATCGATTCGATCTTGGAGTTCCGCGGCAAGCACAATCTCACGCCGGACGTGGTCGAGAGCGTCAAAGTCGACGTCGTCAAACACACCTTCGATCGCATCGCCTTTCGCGTGCCGCAAAACGGCATTCAAGGAAAATTCTGCATGCCTTACCTGGTTGCCCGCGCGTTGATCGACGGCAAGGTTTCCTTGCATGCGTTCACCGACCAAGCGGTGCGCGACCCGAAGATTTTGGCCTTCGCCGAAAAAGTTGAGATGAATCTCGACACCGCACTCAAGAAAACCGACGCCGGCGGCCGCCCCTGCCGCGTCACCGTGCAACTAAAAAATGGCCAAACCTACACGCGCGAAGCACAGCACGCCAAAGGCAGCCCGGAATTTCCCATGAGCGAGGAAGAACTGCGCGGCAAGTTTACCGAGTGTGCCCGGGAGACAGTGAGCGATGCCACGGCGCAACAGCTGCTGGACAATATTGCACGGCTGGAGACGCTGGCGAGCGTCAAGCCAGTGTGCGAAATGCTGCGGACATAGATCATAGCTCAGATGATGCCACAAGGACGGAGCGGAACTTACATTGTCCGATTTAGTAAGGCCGCCGCGCAGCGTGTCTTCGCCAAATATATGCGCACCAACGATCCCCAAGTCTTGGAGACTTCTTACGCGAACTACGTCAAGACAATTCCGCGCAAGCCGGGCTTCACGCCGAAGGGAATTCAGTTCATGCTCGACATGTTGGCGCCACAGATGCCGCAGGCGAAGACAGCCAAAGTGGCGCAATTCATGGAACCGAGCCTAGTGAACGAGCTCGAAAAAGAAGGCTTCTTCGTCGAGATGGCCAAGCGCTACCCAGAGCGCTGGCCTCATAGGCTGCCAAAAACTCCTACGGATGCTTCGATTCAGCATGAACGGATTCTTCCTAACGGCTTCAACCTCCCGTCCCATCGTCCTGAGCTCAGTCGCAGGGCTCCACAGAGTTTTTCCGCCGTCCGCTATTTTTTGCGCTTAAGCCGCCGCAGCACGCGGCCGCCGATCGCCTGCGCTGCTTCATCGAGCTCGGAAATTTTCAGCGCCCGGCAGGAAAAATAGAAAGCCACGGTCGCCAGGCCGATGGCGCCGAGCACTTGGACCAGGCGCGCCGCCAAGCGCGGCAGCGCCAGCTCGCCAAGGGCCGTGCTCGCCAGCCAAGCGACCACGCCCATGACCACGCTCGCTGCGACGATGCGCAGCCCCTTCGCCAGGAGCTCGCCGCCGCCGAGATGCCTCAGCCGGCGGCGTAGCAAAATCGCCAACAACAGAAAATTGACCAGTGCCACCGCCGAGGTCGACAGCGCCAAACCGACATGGCCGAAGCGCTGGACCAACAGTGAATTCATCACATAGTTCACCACGATCGATCCCAGGCTAATGAGCATCGGCGTGCGCGCGTCGCCGAGCGCGTAGAATGCCGGCGACAAAACTTTTACCGCGGCGTAACCGGCGAGCCCGACGGCATAGGCCGCCAAGGCGTTGCCGGATTGCACGGTATCAAACGCGGTGAACTTGCCGTGCTCGAAGATCAGCGCAACGATCGGCTTGCCGAGAATCGCCAGACCGAGAGCGGAGGGAATACACAGCACGAAAATCAACACCAGCGCGTGAGTCAAAGTCTTGCGAAAGTCATCGTGGTCGTCGCGCGCCGTGCTGCGCGAAAGCTGCGGCAACGCCGCCGTGGCCACCGCGACCCCGAAGACGCCGATGGGAAATTGCATGAAGCGAAACGCATAGTTCAGCCACGAGACCGGACCGTTCATCACCGCCCCGGTAGCCGGGTCAACGATGGCGGAGGCAAAATTGGTGTTGACGAACACATTGATCTGCACCGCCGCCGTGCCGATGACGGCCGGTCCCATCAAGCCGATCACTTGCCGCACGCCCGGATCGCTGAATTGAAACGCCGGCCGGTAGCGAAAGCCCGCGCGCCACAGACTCGGCCACTGCACCGCCAACTGTAAGAAACCCCCGAGCAACGTGCCGCACGCCATGCCGGCAATCGGGCTCAGGCCGATATAAGGGCCAAGCACAAAGCCCAGACCTAGACCACCGACAATCGAGCCGATGTTGAAAAACGCCGACGCCAGCGCCGGCACGCCAAAGACATTGACGGCGTTCAGCACGCCCATCGCTTGGGCGGCCAGCGCGACCATCAAGAGAAACGGAATCATCACCCGCGTCAGCGTAATCGTCAGCTCGGCTTTGCCGGGTATCGCGAAAAAACCCGGCGCGAGAATGTGCACGATGGTCGGCGCGTACCACCATGCCGCGATCGAGATTAGCGCGATCACCAGCACGATCAGCGTGGCGACGCGATGAAACAACTGCACCGCCGCGGCCTTGCCGCGGGTTTCCAAGGTTTGCGAAAAAGTCGTGACAAACGCTGAAGAGAGCGCGCCTTCGGCAAACAGATCGCGCAGCAGATTGGGAATGCGAAAGGCGGTGAGAAAGGCGTCGTACTGAAGCCCGGCGCCAAAGAAGATCGCAAAGACCTGGTCGCGCACCAAGCCCAAGACGCGGCTGGTCATCACCGCGAGGCTGACGATGCCCGCGTGGCGCGCGACGTTGGCGCGCGCTTGCTCCGAAGATTCCTGGTTCATTCTTATGGAGAGCTACTTTTTAAGGGTTAGCACGAAAAGCCCTGCCCGTCGACGCAGACGAGCAACAGCTAACGACATTGTAAACTTGCTGAACAGACTGCTCGTCGGCGGTCCGCCGTGCCCCTTCCCGACGACTCTTTTTTGCTACTGCGTTGACCATTCCCTCCCAAACCATTCGGTCGATGCGACTTCACTCATTCTTTGGCGAGTCGCCCATTACGCATAGCGAGCGATTTGTATAGGTCGCTTACATTTGAGATAAGCTCAATTAAGCGTTCGATCTAGCGCCATTTTTTATTTCTCGCAAACCACCCCGCAACAGTGGTTGTCAATCAGATTTACACTTCTCATCCCTGCCAACGATCTAAATCGTCTGAATGTCAATGTTTTGTTTTTGGCCTCGCGATTGCTCTTAGACCGGGCAAGCCGTTCGACATGAGCGGCGGTGACTCAATACTACATGGGTGATTGTGCCGATCCCCTCCCCTACCGAGTTCCTTCTGCGGCACTGGCTATGCGTTGCGGCTCGACTCCTGTCTGAACCGAAAACGCAAACGAGACACTGCCCTGTTTCGTGCCAGGAAGGAGCCCTACCCTCTCTTCCGAAAACAGCCGTTCCAATCGTTCAAACCATTCCAGCCGTTCATGCCGCCAGACACTCGCACATTGCATAGCCAAATCTTACGTGCACAGAATTGCCCCAAGTGCTCACGGTTTGAACGGCTTGAACGGAACGCTGTGATTGAACGGTTTGAACTAATAGAGGTTTTCCCATAACTCGTTAATGTGGCAGTTTCGTCGGTCGCGCACCAAACATCTCACCCGAGATTCTTTTACGGTTGGTACATCGTCGGTGTCGGCATTCTCGTTAACATCGCCGGCACCTTCGCCTTTTCCAGCACGTTGAGCATTTTTCTCAAGCCGATCACCGAGGAGCTCGGCGTTTCGCGCGGCGCATTTTCGCTGATCCGCACTTTTGAAATCGGCGTCGCCGCCTTCGTCGTGCCGCTGCTCGGCCCGTGGATCGATCGCCACGGCGGCCGCGGCGTGCTCGTGCTCGGCGTGTTGATGGAAGGCGCCGGTATGCTGCTGTCGAGCCTGGTGCAGGAGTTCTGGCAGTTTGTCCTGGTGCGCTGCTCGCTGGTGATCGCCGGCGAAGCGCTGCTCGGCTCGCTGGTCATCAACGTCACCATCGCGCAGTGGTTCGTGCGCAAGCGCGGCCGCGCCATAGGCATCGCCAACCTCGGCACCGGGATCGCCAAGCTCAGTATTCCGATCGCCGCGGCATCGCTCTTCGTGCTGGTCGGTTGGCGCTCTACCTGGGCGATCTTTGGCATCGTCGCGCCGTTGCTGGTGGTCGCACCGGCGCTGATCTTCATGCGCCGGCGGCCGGAAGACATGGGCCTGCGCCCCGACGGCGATCCGCCCACTGCGCCCCACAACCAGACCAAGATCGGTTCCGATGCGCGATCGTCCAGAACCGAGCGAGTATCGAATGAAAGAACTTGGACGCGCGCGCAAGCAGCGCGTCTACCAACTTTCTGGGTGCTCGTCATCACCTTTGGCATCGCCAGCGTCGGCATTGCCGGGCTCAATCTGCACATTTTTTCGTATATTACGGACGTCGGCTACTCGCCGGTGGTGGCGGCGTCTTTCATGAGTACGATCGCCTTCACCCAGTTGGGCTCGACGCTGGTTTGGGGCTGGCTCGCCGACAAGTTCGATATTCGCAAAGTCTCCTGCGCGCAGTTTTTAATACAGGGCACCGGACTGATCATCGCGATCACCAGCCGGCAAACTTATCTCACCTACGTCGGTTTTTTTCTCTACGGCACCGGTTTGGCGGGCAGTTTCGTTTTGCGCGAAGTTATCTGGGCCAACTTCTTCGGCCGCGCCTCGCTCGGCACGGTGCGCGGCCTATCGCTGTTTTTCTCCCACTTGTTCGCCGCCAGCGGCGCGCCGTTTTTCGGTTTTCTCCACGACCGCACCGGCAGCTACGATCTATCGTTTACGATTTTTACCTGCGCGCTGTTTACGTCGGCGTTTCTCGTCCTGTTAGCACGAAGACCGGTGCGTGCGTGATCGAGCGCTAGCCGTGACGCTTGCGCTGTGGCATACTCCGGGCCACTCAATCTACGGAGACATCTGTCATGCTGACCGTCGAAGAAAACGAACGACTCACCCGCGTCGGTCCCGGCACTCCTGCTGGCGAAATGCTACGCCGTTACTGGTGGCCCACCGGGTTTTCTGAGGAGATCAAAGCTAAAGACCGCCCCAAACGTGTGCAACTGCTCAACGAGGATCTCATCCTGTTTCGCAACGGCGCAGGGCAAGTCGGGCTGCTCGGCATTCGCTGCGCGCACCGTGGCACCTCGCTCGAATTCGGCCGGGTCGAAGACAAAGGCTTGCGTTGCTGTTATCACGGCTGGCTTTATGCGCCCGACGGCAGATGTCTGGACCAGCCGGCGGAGCCGGAAGGCAGCACGTTTCACGAACGGGTGCGGCAAAAGTGGTATCCCGCCGAAGAACTCGGCGGCCTGATTTTTACCTATCTCGGCCCGCAGCCGGCGCCGCTCCTGCCGCGCTACGACTTGCTGGTCCGTCAAGATGGCGCCCGCGTCGTCGGCGCCGGCGAAGAGTATTGCAACTGGCTGCAGCGCGCCGAAAATTCCGTCGACCAATCGCATTTGACCGTGCTGCACGCGAGCGTCTATCCGCACCTGGCGCTCAAGCGCCCCAAACTCGATTGGCAGAAAACTTGGTACGGCATCCGCATCGAAACCCAGATCTCGTCGGCCGGCGCCCCGAAGATTTCCCACTGGCTATTTCCCGCGCACACCCGTCACACCACAGCGCGCAAGGGCGAAAAACCCGATCACGCGCTGCGTTTCCGGGTGCCGACCAACGACACCAAGACCACCACCGTGTGGGTTAAGTTCTATCCGCAAGACCCCCCGGGTCTCACCACCAAAGGGCTCAAGAAGCGCGAGCCGGGCATTTACAACCGCATCGACGATGATTGGTGGGGCATCCCCTCGCACGAGCAGGATACTGTTGCTCAGGAAAGTCAGGGCGATATTTTCGACCGCTCCCAAGAACACCTCGGCGCGTCTGACCGCGGCTTGATCATGATGCGCGAAATCATGAATGACTCCATCGACGGCATCAAGCTCGGCAAAGATCCTGTGGGCGTCATCCGCGATCCGTCGCAAAATGAGATGATCACTTTCGATGCCAGCATGGCGGAAATCGACGCATTGGGTTAACCGCGGCAATATTGAGAACCCTCGCGCGTTACGAAAGTCGCGTTTCAGGCACCACGGACGGGCACCATGTTTTTGCGCAGCTTCGGGCAACAAGGAGCATGGCACAATGAAACATACCATCTCGATCCTAATTGCCTGGATTTTATGGATTCACACCCAAGCGCCCAAAACCGATAGTTGGACGCAGATCAGCGGCTTTGTCGGAGAAAAGCAGTGCATTGAAAACCTCGACGAAAAGCTTGGCACTTGGAAGGCCTTCAAAGACGCGCGCTTTAACGGCAACTCGGTAACTTTTGCAGGCAGCAAAACCACCGTGACTTATCTGTGCCTGCCAGAGAATGAAGCACCGCGCAAAGCTGAAGCGAGAAAGCGTCCGCCGGCAAAAAGATAATCAAAGGAAATTCATGTTGCTATCAACAGTCGTTCGCTCATGCCTCATCATCACGCTGCTTGCCGTATCCCACCGTCGTGCAAGCGCGGCGCGAGGGTTTCCGCGAAATGCTCGACATCGCGTCCCTAGGCATGCCCTACGCGTCCTCGGGAATCGGCGTCCTGCAACAAACAATGACGGCCTACCTCGCCACAAGTGCGAGTGAATGAACGCTAGCTCGCCGCTGAGCGGCTTCTCATCGCAACTACCCTCATTCACGGGACGATGGCACTCGCGCTGGCGCTGCTGCCGTCGGAAAATTGCGCGGTGAGTGTAAAGACCACCCCGCTTGAATACATCCGCTGGTGATAATCGGCGGCGAATAACTTGAGCGTGCTGACCTCGGCAGCGGAGTTACCGAGCGAATCGTCCGAAGCATTGATCAAAGCCGCATCCAAACCAGTGGCAACGCCGAGGGCCCAAAATATATCCGGCGCCTCGGTGTTCCAGACGCCGCCGAGGTTGTTGGTGAGATAAAGGCGCGTGATCGCGCGCGCACCGCTGCCTGGATTTAACTTCATGGTGAACACGCCATCCGATTGGCCATCCGCATGTAAGGCAAACTCCGCCTGGCCCACTCGATCTCTCAGCCGGCCGTCGTAGCTCAACGAAATCGGCGGCGGCGCGGCCGCCGAAGCAATCGTCGCGTCGGCGCTGGCCGTGTTGCCATCGGCGAAAGTAGCCGTTAGCCTAAATGCGGTCCCGGCGAAATACATGCTATCCTTGGAGTCGGCCGCGAATATTTTGAAGCTACTGCCGTCGCTCACCGCCAAAGTCATGCTGTCGTCACTGCGGTTCATCAGCGCACTATCCAGACTACTCGCCACACCCAAAGACCAATAGCCGTCCTGGCTATAAGTATTCCACACGCCGCCAGATGTATTGGTCAACTGGAGGCCGGTGATCGCGCGCGCGCCGCAGGAGCAATTGCCGCTGCTGGCCTGATACCAGGTCTTGACCACACGAATATCGACATGGTCGGCTGGGATGGTGCCCGGCCCGACAAGCGCGGTCGTGTGAATTCGAATTTCGTTCAGGTTTTCGCCGGCGCGCAGCACGAACGTCGCCGGGTCGAATTTGCCGGATGCGGTATTTATCGCGATCGCATAGCCTTCGGCGCCGGGAAGAGGCCAGGTCGTGTCAATGACTTGGTATTGTTTGGTCGGCACCGCCAGCGGGTAGATACGCAGGAAAGCGCCCGCATTGCCAGCGAATAACGACCCCGGAAGCAAGATGGCAAAAAACCACGCTATGAAAAACGACCTGCGATCTAAACGACTAGAACGATGATTGCTCGATTCCTATGGCATGATCTAACCGACTCCATTTGCGACCTAGATTAACTTAACGGACATCGCTGAGGGAGCAGGAAATATGCCACATGGATGTTTCGATTGTGCTGTCCAGCTCGAATAAATTATCGCAGCGAAACGGCACTTGAAGAGACTGCGTGCCCAAAAGTGCAGGAGATCGACTACAGCGCCGCCGTAGGCGAGGTGCCACCCACCTGCTACCCTACCGCGCCCAATTGCAATTTCTGTCCCCAGCGTTGCTGCAAAATATTGCGCAACATCGCTGATTCGCGCGACTTTAGCTCTGGATCCTTTGCCAACCACGCCAGCGCTTCTTGGCGCGCTATGACCAGCAGTCGCTGGTCGCGCGCCAGATTGGCCAGACGAAAATCGGCCAGGCCCGACTGGCGCGTGCCCAAGAGCTCACCTGGACCGCGCAGCGCCATATCAGCTTCGGCGATTTTGAAACCGTCGCTCTGCTGCTCCATGACGCGCAGCCGTTTGGCCGCTTCGGGGCTGTGGATGTGATTCACCAGCAAACAATAACCGGCGGCCGTGCCGCGGCCGACGCGGCCGCGCAGTTGGTGCAACTGCGACAAACCGAAACGCTCGGCGTGCTCGACGATCATCACCGTGGCGTTTGGAATGTCGATGCCGACTTCGATCACCGTCGTGGCCACGAGAATCTGCAGCGCACCGTCGCGAAACTGGCGCATGGTGACGTCGCGCTCTTCGTTGCGCATGCGGCCGTGCACCAGACCGACTTTGTGATCGCGAAATACCCCTTGGCTTAACTCTTCGGCCATGCGCGTGGCGTCGTGAATTTGCTGGAGCTGCTCGGAGGCCTCGACCAGTGGATAGACAATGAAGACTTGATGACCCTGCTGAATCTGTTCGAGCACCAGCTTGTACATGGCGGCGCGGCTGTTGTCGCCAAATACTTTGGTGCGAATTGGCGTCCGCCCCGGCGGCATTTCGTCGAGGAACGAAACCTCGAGATCGCCGTAGAGCACCATGGCGAGGCTGCGCGGTATCGGCGTGGCGCTCATCAGCAGCATATGCGGCTGAAACTCATCGAGGCCGTGCGAATTTTCACGCTGCACCAGATTTTGCAGCGACATGCGCTGCAGCACGCCAAAGCGGTGCTGCTCGTCGATGACGCCGAGGCCCATGCGGGGGGCGCGCACGCCTTCCTGGATCACCGCATGGGTGCCGACCACAAAGTGGATCTCGCCTTTCTCGATCTCTGCAAGAAGTTGGCGCATCTCTTTCGCTCCCACCGAGGCCGTCAGTAGCGCGCCGCGCAAACCGAGCGCCTCGCAGTAGCGCTTGAGGCCGTTGTAATGCTGTTCCGCCAAGAGTTCCGTGGGCGCCATCCACAGCGCCTGATAGCCATGTTGAATCACCCGCAGCGAGGCGAGCCAAGCCACCATGGTTTTGCCCGAACCGACGTCGCCCTGTACCAGGCGCTGCATGGGGCGGGCCGAATTCATGTCGGCGTCAATTTCCTGCAAGACGCGCCGCTGTGCGCCGGTCAATTTGAAAGGCAAGTGGCCGATCATCTTGGTCGTCAGACCGGCTTCCTGGCGCGGAAACAAGCGGCCGGCATGGTCAATGCCGCGCCGCCGCCGCAACCCCAAGCCCAATTGAAGAAAAAATAGTTCGTCGAAAATAATCGTGCGGTGCGCCGGGGTATCGAAACGGTTAAGCGTATCGAGGTTCGTGTCGAGCGGCGGATCGTGCAAAAACGTCAACGCTTGGGAAGGCCTCGGTAGGCCAAGCCGTTTTAGGCTCTCCGCGGGCAAACTGTTTGGCATGTGCGCGGCGTAAAGTTCCAGCGCCTGGCCGATCCATTTGCGCAGCAGCGATAGCGGCAGACCGCCAGGGTGCATGTAGACCGGCACGATGCGCGCGAGCTGCAACTCCTCATCGGCATCGAGAATTTCAAAATCGGGATGGACGATGCGCAGTTGCCCGCCCATGGCGCGCTCGACTTTGCCATGCACCAGCAGCCGCGTTGCCGGCAGGACTCTCTCGGTCAAGTAACTGGGCGCACGATACCAAACCAGTTCGAGCATGGCGCTTTCATCTTTCAGCGTCGCCGTGAGGATTTGGCTGCGCCGCTGCGCAATGTAGCGCTTCTGCACCCCGGCCAACTGGCCGATAAAACTCTCTTCCTGCCCCGGCAGCGCTTCAGCGATGGTCTTTATTTGCCGGCGATCTTCGTAGCGAAACGGCAAATGCAACAGCAAATCTTCGACCGTGTTGAGACCAAACTTGGCAAGTTGTTCGGCGCGTTTGGGGCCGACGCCTTTGAGGAATTGCAGCGGCGTCTGCAGGCCGGAATGGTTTCGCGTTTCGGGTTTCTCGTCCAAGGTTAGCGCTTTTTTCCGAGTCTGATGCCCATTCGCCGTGAGCTCTAAGAAGCTAAGTTTTAGCCTACCGCCGCCACCCAAACCCGGAACCCGAAACTGTAAACGCGAAACAGGGCGGCGTGCTAGCGCGCCGCCGCCCCATAGTCCTGCAGCGGCTTGACCTCGAACTCGCGGTGGTTCAAATACTCGATGCCTTCGGCGGCCGCTTCCGCGCCGGCGATGGTGGTGAAGTACGGCACTTGGTAGTCCAGCGCCCAGCGGCGGATCGAGTAGGAATCCATCTGCGAGTGGACATCTTCCGGCGTGTTGATCACCATCGCGATCTCGCCCTTCTTGATCTGATCGCCGACGTGCGGGCTACCGTCTTTGACTTTCTTGACCACTTCGGTGGGAATGTGCGCCGCTTCGAATCGTTGCGCCGTGCCGCGGGTGGCGACAATCTGAAAGCCGACGCGATAGAGCTTCGCCGCGACTCGCGTCACCGCATCTTTGTCTTCGTCGCGCACGCTGATGAATACCTTGCCGGCGCGCGGCAGGCGCATGCCGCCGCCTAGCTGCGCCTTCGCGAAGGCCAGGCCAAAGCTACTGTCGATGCCCATCACTTCGCCGGTGGATTTCATTTCAGGGCCGAGCAAGGTGTCGACGCCGGGGAATTTGTTGAACGGGAACACCGCTTCTTTGACCGAAATATGTTTCGGCAAAATCTCCGCCGTCAAGCCGAGCGCTTTCAATTTATCGCCGACCATGATGCGCGCGGCCAGTTTCGCCAGCGGCACGCCGATGGCTTTGCTGACAAACGGCACCGTGCGCGAAGCGCGCGGATTGACTTCGAGCACATAGACATCGCTGCCCTTGACCGCGAACTGCACGTTCATCAAGCCGCGCACGTTGAGTGACTTGGCCAGCGCGATCGTGTGGCGGCGAATTTCATCTTGCACCGATGGCGGAATCGATTTCGGCGGCAGGCTGCAGGCGCTGTCGCCGGAGTGCACCCCGGCGCGCTCGATATGTTCCATGATGCCGCCGATGACGACGTCGTCACCATCGCCCAGCGCATCGACGTCCACTTCGATGGCGTCGTCGAGAAATTTATCGACCAGCACCGGATGCTCAGGCGAAGCCGACACCGCATGGGTCATGTAGTCCTTCAGCGCTTCGTCGTCGTAGACGATCTGCATGGCGCGACCGCCAAGTACATAGGACGGCCGGACGAGCACCGGATAGCCCAGGCGGCCGGCGATTTTGAAGGCTTCGTCGTAGGAACGCGCCAAACCGTTGTCGGGCTGTTTGATGCCAAGCCGAATGATCAATTCGGAGAAGCGCTCGCGGTCCTCTGCCAAGTCGATGCTGTCGGGCGAGGTGCCGATGATCTTGACGCCGGCACGCTCCAGCGGCAGGGCCAATTTAAGCGGCGTCTGGCCGCCGAACTGCACGATCACGCCGTCGGGCCGCTCGCGATCGACGATGTTCATCACCTCTTCCATGGTCAGCGGCTCGAAATAGAGCTTATCCGAAGTATCGTAGTCGGTGCTGACGGTCTCCGGATTGCAGTTGACCATGATGGTTTCGAAGCCGGCTTCTTTAAGAGCGAAGGCTGCGTGCACGCAGCAATAGTCGAACTCGATGCCCTGGCCGATGCGGTTCGGGCCGCCGCCGAGAATCATGATTTTTTTTCGCTCGGTGCGATTCGATTCGTCGGCGCCTTCGTAGGTTGAATAGAGATAAGGCGTGAAGGCACGAAATTCGGCGCCGCAGGTGTCGACGGAATTGAAAACCGCCTCGATGCCCTTGGTCTTGCGCAAGGCGCGAACCTCGGCCTCGCTGCTCCCGGTCAATTTCGCGATGCGATTGTCGGCAAAGCCCATTTGCTTCCAGCCGCGCAGCTGGTCGTCGGCAACGTCGCCCGCCTTGTTGGCAAAACTCCCGATCGTCGCCTCTTCGATCACAATCTCGCGGATTTTTTCGACAAACCACGGATCGAAGCTCGACAACTGAAAAATCTCGTCATTGGTCAGACCGAGCCGGATCGCATCGCCGAGATACCAGAGCCGCTGCGCGTTTGGGTTCTTGAGTTTTTCGCGAACGATTTGCAGCGACGCTTCCCGCTGAGACAGATCCACCTTTGATTCGAAACCGAAGGAGCCGATCTCCAAAGAGCGCATCGCCTTCTGCAAGGATTCTTTGAAGGTCCGGCCGATCGCCATCGCTTCGCCGACGGATTTCATCTGCGGCGTCAGCAGGTCTTTTGCCTGGGGGAATTTCTCAAACGTAAAGCGCGGCACTTTCGTGACGACGTAATCGATGGTCGGCTCAAACGACGCCGGGGTTTCGCGCGTGATGTCATTGCGAATCTCGTCGAGCGTGTAGCCGATGGCGAGCTTCGCGGCAATTTTGGCTATCGGAAATCCCGTGGCTTTGCTCGCCAGCGCCGAGCTGCGCGACACCCGCGGGTTCATTTCAATGACCACCATGCGGCCGTTGTGCGGATTGACGGCAAATTGGATATTCGAGCCGCCGGTGTCGACGCCGATCTCGCGGATGACCCGCAGCGAGGCGTCGCGCATGATCTGATATTCTTTGTCGGTGAGCGTCTGCGCCGGCGCGACCGTTATTGAATCGCCGGTATGCACGCCCATGGGATCGAAGTTCTCGATCGAGCAGATGATCACGACGTTGTCTTTGTGATCGCGCATCACCTCGAGCTCGAACTCCTTCCAACCCAAGACCGACTCTTCGATCAACACTTCGTGCACCGGCGAAATCGCCAAGCCGGCCTGCACCACTTCTTTGAACTCTTCAGGGGAATAGGCGAAATTGCCGCCGCTGCCGCCGAGCGTGCGCGACGCGCGAATGATCACCGGGAAATTCAACCGCTTTTGAATGCGCGTGGCGTCTTTCATGCTGCGCGCGTAGCCGCTCTTCGGCAGATCGAGGCCGATCTTGCGCATCGCTTCTTTGAACAGGTCGCGGTCCTCAGCTTTCTTGATCGAGTCGATCTTGGCGCCGATCATTTCAACGCCGTAGCGCTCGAGGATGCCCTTTTCCGCCAAATCGATCGCCAGGTTGAGCGCGGTCTGCCCGCCCAGCGTTGGCAGAATGGCATCGGGTCTCTCCTTGGCGATGATCTTTTCGACGATGTCGGTGGTAATCGGTTCGATGTAAGTGCGGTCGGCGAAACCCGGATCGGTCATGATCGTCGCCGGATTGGAGTTCACGAGAATGACCCGATAGCCCTCTTCCTTGAGCGCCTTCAGCGCCTGCGTGCCCGAGTAGTCGAACTCACAGGCCTGGCCGATGATAATCGGCCCGGCGCCGACCAGAAGGATAGATTTGATATCGCTGCGCTTGGGCATGGTCTGCTATTTGCCTCGGTGTTTCGCCATCAAATCGGTGAAGCGTTTGAAAAGATAGTTGGCATCGTGCGGCCCAGGCGAAGCCTCGGGGTGATACTGCACGGAAAAAATCGGCAGGTCGCGGTGCGCCAAGCCTTCCACGGTGTTGTCGTTGAGATTGACGTGGGTCAGTTCCACCGCGCCTTTGAGCGAATCGGCATCGACGGCAAAGCCATGATTCTGCGAAGTGATCTCGACTTTGCGCGTCGTCAGGTCCATCACCGGCTGATTGCCGCCGTGGTGGCCGAATTTTAGCTTGTAGGTCGTGCCACCCAGCGCGAGCCCAAGAATCTGATGGCCGAGACAGATGCCAAAGATTGGCTTCTTGCCGACCAGCTTCTCGACGTTTTCCTTCGCATAGGGCACCGCGTCGGGATCGCCGGGCCCATTGGAAAGAAAAATTCCGTCGGGGTTGAGTGCGAGCACATCTTCTGCCGGCATCGAGGCGGGGACAACTCTTACGCTGCAGCCCGATTCGGCAAGATTGCGCAGGATATTGTACTTGATGCCAAAATCGTAAGCGACCACCGAAAACGCTGGCGCGCTAAATGACCCTTTCTTCGACTTTCGCGCTTTCACCGCTGCGCCGTTGCGTTTCTTGTAGCCGCCATCGAGCTCCCAGAGACCTTCGTTCCAGTCGTAGGCTTCGGCGCAGGTCACGTTTTTGACCAGGTCGACGCCGACCAGCCCCGGCGCATGCTTCGCCTTGGCGATCAGCTCATCGATGCTGCTCGTCTGCGTCGAGATAATGCCTTGCTGCGCGCCGGTATCGCGCAGGTGGCGCACCAAGGACCGCGTGTCGATGCCCTGGATGCCAACGATGCTGTGCTGCTGCATATATTCGTGCAGCGGCTGCGCCGCGCGCCAGTTGCTCGGCGCCGCCGTGTAGTCTTTAACGATAAAGCCGCGCAGGAACGGCCGGCGCGATTCGACGTCTTCGAGATTGACGCCGACATTGCCAATCTGCGGATAGGTCATGGCGACCAGTTGCCCTTCATAGGACGGATCGGTGAGAATCTCCTGGTAACCGGTCATACTGGTATTAAAAACCACTTCGCCCAACGCCTCGCCCAACGCGCCAAATGCGCTGCCCTCGTAACATCGCCCGTCCGCCAGTGCCAAAATCGCTTTCATGGTAAATCGTCTATTCTAAGTTGCTCGTCGATGGCTCCGAGCCGGCTAGCGCCGCTTCCGGCTCGTTGGGATTGATCATCGAATAGATGATCACCTGGTCCGCCGAGTCGCCGCCCGACTCGCGCAGCCGCACCCGCACCCGCTCTTTATCGGAGCTCGGGATATTTTTGCCGACATAGTTGGGTTTAACCGGGACTTCGCGATGACCGCGATCGATCAGCACCGCCAAGCGCACCGCCTGCGGCCGCCCGGAACGAAAAATCATGCTCAACGCGCTGTTAACTGTCCGGCCAGTGTACAAAACATCGTCGACCAAAATAATCTCCCGGTCTTTGAGAATCAACGGACCAGCTTCGGGATCGGTCGGCGATAAGCGGCGGATTTCTTCGCCGGCGCCGTAGATCTCAATCTCGCCGACTTCCACTTTGCGCTTCTGCCGCGTTTCCAACTCGCCGGCGATCCGCTGCGCCAGAAAAGAACCCTTGGTGCGAATGCCGAGCACGAGCAGACGATCGGCATCCTGACAATCTTGCAAAACCTGCCGGGCAATTTCTGAGATCGCCGAGGCAACGGCCGCGGCGTCCATCAGCACCCGGCTGGCGCTGCTATTGAACGGCTCGTAGCCCAACTCTTCAGCTTCTTTTAGAGAATCGAAAATCACCAGCTCTTTCTTTTTGAACCACGCCTGTATCGTCGCGGCCAAGGCGATATCATAGGCGCAATAGCGCTTCGCTTGGGCATTGCCGACCAACTGCACCTTGAAACGGTGATCGCAATAAAAGCAGCGCAAAATGAGCGCACCGCCTGGTCCGCTGGTCAACATTTCAAAGCGGCGCCGCGTCGAGATCGGCTCTGTCAGAGTGATGCAATTGGCGTTGCGACACTGTGGTCCCAACCGTTCGGCGCTTTCATACCAATGGGTCTTGGTTTTCTTGGCGGCCGCTTTGCGTTCGTTTTGATCGAAGAGAAACTTAAGCAACGCCATGCGGATCGGCACGCCGTAGGCCGCCTGTTTAAAATAGATGCCGCGCTTGTCTTTATCGACCTCCTGCGACAACTCGTCGACGCGCGGCAGCGGATGCATCACTACCGTGTCTTTGAAACGCCGCTCACGAAGAAACTCAGCGCCGATGGTCGGGTAGCTGCCGTTGGCTCCCTCTTTCATGCGCTCTTTCTGCTTGCGCGTCATATAAAACGCATCGTAGCGCACGTCGCTGGCGAGCGCGTTTAGCTGGGAGTGCACCGCTTTGTCCACCTGGGTAAACAGCGCCAGTTGATGCGGCTGCTTGGGCGAGAGATAGAGCGCGTCAGTCTCGGTCACCACCGCGCCTAGATCGTTGGCAGCGAGCGGCGCCAAACTGTAGCCATGCTCGCGCTCCAGGCGCTCGAGCACATATTGCGGCAGCTCCATGCCGTGGGCGCCGAGCGTCACCACGTTGGCGCCGAAGCGCGCCAGCGCATAGACCAGCGAATGAATCGTCCGGCCGTTTTTCAGATCGCCGCAGATCACCACCGTCAGGCCGCGCAGCTCACCCTTCTCTTTGCGCAATGTGTAGAGATCGCAGAGCGTCTGGGTCGGGTGCTCGTGACTGCCGTCCCCGGCATTGATCACGGGCACATTGGCATGCTCAGCCATCGCTTGCACCGCGCCGTCCCAGTAGTGGCGCACCACCAAAACGTCGGCATAGCTCGACACCACTTTGGCCGTATCGGCGATGGTTTCGCCTTTGGCGGTGGACGACGATTTCATGTCCGAGCAGCTAATCACCCCACCCCCCAGCCGATGCATGGCCGACTCAAACGACAAGCGCGTGCGAGTGCTCGGTTCGTAGAAAAGCGTCGCCATAATCTGGCCGCTGGCAACGCGATCGGCGCGCAGTTTGGCGGCATTGTCGGCAAGCTCGAAAATCGCTTCGATCTCGTCGTTGGTCAGATCGGCTATGCAGGTTAAGTTGCGTCGGCTCACGGAATATTACCAGTTCGTAATCGTAATCTGATCGATGCCGTCAGCTTCATCCAGGCGCACGTTGACACGCTCATTGCTGCCAACCTGAATATTCTTGCCGACGATGTCGGCGCGAATCGGCAGCTCGCGCGCGCCGCGGTCGACCAGCACAGCGACAAGAATGCGTTTCGGTTGTCCTAATCGAGCGACCGCTTCCATCGCCGCGCGGATGGTCCGGCCGCGGTAAATCACATCGTCGACCAGCACCACGCTTTTGTCATCCACCGCCACCGGCGCTTCGAAGGCGCCTACCGCGTGCAAAATCTGTTCTTGGTTGCGATCGTCGCGATACGGCGTTACATCGACAATACCCACGGGCAGCACGGTTTTGGCGCTGTCGTGGATTTTTTTCGCCAAGCGCCGCGCCAGGTGCACGCCGCGCGAGCGAATGCCAATCAACACCAACTCTTCTGACTGAAGAACTTTCTCGGCGATCTCACGCGCCATGCGGGTGATGGTGCGCGCGACTTCTTCGCGCTCGGCAATGACCTGCTTTGCTTCGGCCATAAAAAAACCCTCAGCGTTGCCGCGAGGGTTCCCACAAGCCAAACCTTGGTAAATCAACCGACCAATCGCTCCCTTTGCCAACCTCGCGGGATCAGCTTAAAAAGGCTAATTCTGTTTAACGTGCATAACCCGGAATGTCAACGAATTGATAGAAAGTAGGAAAATTTCTCGTCAACATTTCGATTCAAGCGGACAACTCGATGATCTCAGCAGCCACCAATGCTGCGCCAATCGAAACGCGTGCCAGCGCAATCGGCAGCTTGAAACGCCGCGGTCCGGCGCTACCGGGATTCAGGTAGTGGATTCCTTCGGCCACCCGATGCACCGGCTTGTGCGAGTGACCGCTGATCACAAGCTGGGTTCCTCTGACAAACGGCGCCTGTGGCAGCTCTTGGAGATTGTGAATGACGTGCAGCTTCGTCGAAGCAATTTTTAACTCGAGCACATCCGGCAGCGCTTCAGCCCACGGACCCGCGTCGTTATTGCCGCGGATCGCGAAGACCGGCGCCACCCTTGCTAACGAATCCAACACCTCGGCTTTGCCGATATCGCCGGCATGGATGATCAAGTCCACACCTCGCAAGGCCGCCAGCGCTTCGGGACGCACCAGGCCGTGGGTGTCGGAAATTACCCCGACTACACCGTTCTTGAGTTTGGCGATCTTGCGCTGGCGCTGCATGACTAGACCGCTTTAGCTTGATTCGTTGCGATGCGCAATTCTATATTGGGGCTGACGCGACGGGGAGGTTCTGTGTTCCCACATTTGACTCAGTTCAATCTACAAAAATGGATCGACGAAAACCGCGGCGCCTGGGGTCAACGGCGCGTCATCTGGCACGATTCGGATTTCATCGCCTTCGTCACCCGCGGCCCCAACCGGCGCAAGGATTTCCACATCAACCCCGGCGATGAGATTTTCTACCAGCTCGAAGGCGAGCTGAATCTGCATTACCTCATCGATAAGAAACGTGAACTCGCCGTGCTCAAAGCCGGCGACATTTTTCTGCTACCGAAAAACGTTCCGCACTCGCCGCGCCGCGGGGATGGTTCTTGGACCTATGTGGTCGAGCGCACCCGTGGCAACCACGAAATGGATCAATTCATTTGGCCCTGCGAAAAGTGCGGCGAAAATCTTTACAGCACCAGCGTGCGCTTCGACGACCCAGGCGAAGCAGTCAAAAAAGCCACGGACTCGTTAAAATCTGACCCTGCGTTAGCAACATGCAAGAAATGCGGCGCGATCTTGGAGCTATGATCGCGGTCGCCAAATCTCCCGCTCTACCGCGTCTCCCACGCTGCTAGTGGGCCTGCAGAGCGGCTAGCTCCACATCCTTTGCCTTGACTCGCGCCACCGCCGACCGCGCACCCATGCGCTCGACGAATTGCTGGATTACCGCTGACGGTGGAATCAATTGAAACATCGTCGCCCAGGCCAACGCCGTGCCCCAAAGCAGGTCGGCAGCGGTCATGTTTTCTCCGAGCAAGTAGGGTCCCCGCGCCAATTGGTCGGTGAGCGTCTTTGACATTGTCTCGAAGTCACCGTAGCGGGACATCGACGGCGCCGCCGGTTCGCGCTTCTGCGCGCGGTCGACGAGCGCGGGCTCGAAGCAAGCAGCGCAGAAAACCAGCCAACGCAAATAAGGTCCGCGCAAAGGATCGCGCAGCGCTGGCGCAAGCCCAGCTTCTGGAAACAAATCGGCGAGGTACAAAAAGATCGCCACCTGTTCGGTGACCAGCGCCCCGCCGTGCAAAAGCGCCGGCACTTTGCCCATCGGATTGATCGCCAGATACTCCGCTTTAAGTTGCTCGCCGCCTTTCATGTCCAACACGCGCAGCTCGTCGGGAACGCCCAGTTCTTCGAGCAAGAGCAAAACACCGGAAGAACGCGTATTCGGCGCATGAAAAAGCGTGATCTTATCGCGATCCGTCATGAATGAACCTCCCTCGGTAATACAAGGCAACTTTATCACCTTTTAGCGCCACCGTTTAACAACGATTGCAAGCCCGGCAAATGGCGCGCCACCCGGGCCAATCAGGCTCTTGCCGATAAAGAAACTGACCCGCCAAGCGATAGTAACGTATCGAGCGATCTCTTCACCGTTTACTTGAACAACTTCCGTAATTCGCGTCGCTTGCAATCGCAAAATGAGCTTTGGAGGTAAATCGATGACAATCTCAGCCGCGCTAGGTTTGCTGGCGCGAAGCACACTCGCCGTCTTCTTGGGTGCCTTTTCACTGCTAGCGATCACGGCTCCGGCGCGAGCACAGGTCATGGAGATCGTTAAAGACTTCGAATCAGCGGCGAGCTATCCGATGTCATCTCTGATTGTTGGCGCCGACGGGTATCTCTATGGCACGACCTACAGAGGCGGTGACTTCAATGAAGGATCGGTTTTCAAGATCGCGGTTAACGGCAGCAATTTTTCCATTCTCAAGTCACTTCGCTGCGGCGCAGCAAGCAACGGCTGTTTGCCTTTGGCTGGGCTGGTTCAAGGTTTAGACGGCTACTTGTACGGCACCACCAGCTTGGGCGGTGCCAGCGATGAAGGCACCATCTTCAGAATCGCAGCCGACGGCAGCGGCTTTGCTGTACTCAGGTCCTTTCAATGTGGCATCAGTGGAGATGGCTGTAGCCCACAGAGCGGCTTACTTCAAGGAAGCGATGGCATGCTCTACGGCACGACAGCGTTTGGCGGCTCCGGCGATGGCGGAACCATTTTTAAGCTCTCTCCTAGCGGAAGCAGTTTTGCTGTGCCTCGATCGTTCCGTTGCGATCAGCCGACGGACGGCTGCCATTCCGCGGGCAAGCTGCTCCAAGCAAGCAACGGTTTCCTTTACGGCACCAGCTATCACGGTGGAGCGCACAACCAGGGGAGCGTTTATCGGCTCGCACCGGACGGCAACGGTTTTACGCTGCTCAAGTCCTTTCAATGCGCCGTGGCCATTAACGGCTGCATGCCATTGGCAGGTTTGATCCAGGCGAACAATGGCATGCTCTACGGCACCACGCAGCAGGGCGGCGCCGTTGACGAAGGCACGCTATTCAGACTCAGCGGGGATGGGAGCGATTTTTTGGTGATTCACTCTTTCCAATGCGGACAAGCAGCCAGTGGATGTCTGCCTGTGGCTGGGGTCGTCCAACTAGGCGACGGCAATTTGTACGGCACGACAACGTTTGGCGGCGCCAACGCCGAGGGCACATTGTACAGAATCGCTCCCGACGCCACCAATTTCACCGTGCTCGATCGATTTGCCTGTGACGGCGACGACGGCTGCAAACCGCAAGCACAACTCACTGTTGTTCCCAATGGCTATCTCTACAGCACCACCTCCGCTGGCGGAAAATTTGGCGGAGGCACGATCTTTCGTTTACCTGCGCCAGCAGCATCCTCGACAAGCAGCAATACAGCCATCTCGACGGGCCCGGTAGCCGCCGTCATTGGTCCGACTCTGACAGTGAATCCGAACACAGCTCCACGCGGCGCCAATGTCACGGCGGTTTGGAGCGGCATTGTCAATCCAACGGCAAAAGATTGGGTCGGCTTATATCCTGCAGGCAGCGGCAACTCCGCTTACCGCACCTGGATCTACGTCAACTGCTCAACCAGCGCGGGCGCGGTGGGAAAAGCCACCGGCTCTTGCCCCTTGACGCTGCCTCTCAATTTGGAAAACGGCACCTACGAACTACGGCTCTTGGCCAACAACGGTTTCACAGTTCTCGCCAAGAGCGGTTCGCTTGTTGTGGGCAACCCCGTGACGTCAGCCGCAGCGTCGATCTCAGTAACGCCTTCGGCAGTCAAAAAAGGCGAGTTTGTCACAGTCGCCTGGAGCGGACTTGCCAATGCGGCCGCCAAAGATTGGATCGGCTTGTACCCTGCAGGCGCTCCAACTTCTTCTTACTTGACCTGGCTATACGTAAGCTGCAGCACGACTGCCAATAGCGCTAGAGCGACCGGCACCTGCAACCTCCTTGTCGCGCCAAGTGTCCCACCCGGCGACTACCAGGTGAAACTGCTAGGCAACAATGGGTACGGTGTGATCGCTACGAGCCGCAACTTCACGATTGAACCAGCGGAGCAATCAGCGACGCTATCGGCGACACCAAACCAAGTACGCCGCGGCGGCCTCGTGAACGTGGCCTGGAGTGGCATCGACAGCCCCACCGCGAAAGACTGGGTTGCACTCTACGCGCAAGGCGATCCCAACTCTTCATACTTGACTTGGGCGTACGTGAGCTGCAGCACAACGGCGACCACTGCGAAACCAGCGGGTAGCTGTGCGCTGGAAATACCAGCGACGGCCAGTCCCGGCATCTATCAGCTGCGCCTCCTTGGCAACAACGGCTTCAATGCGCTTGTAACGAGCAGCTCCTTCACAGTGCAGTAAGAGTGGGTACGGCGCGGGGAAAAATTCCCCGCGCCGTACCCTAAACCCCAAAAGCTGGCTCAGTGCCGCCAGCCTAAGTACGCCCATCTAAAGCATTGCTCGACACCGTGCCCATCCGTTAAGCTTGGCCTTCCCGACACGGAGGGCCAAGCTTTATGCAACCACGTCCCAACTTTCTCTTCATTATCACCGACCAGCACCGCGCCGACCACCTTGGCTGCTACGGCAATAACGTGGTCAGGACACCCAACATCGATCGGCTCGCGCAGACCGGCGCACGCTTTGAGAACTTCTATGTTGCCACGCCGATTTGCATGCCTAATAGAGCCACATTCATGACCGGTAGAATGCCATCTCTTCATGGAGCACGGCAGAATGGCATTCCGCTGTCACTCAAGGCGACCACTTTCGTCGAGATCATGCGCGCGGCGGGATACGCCACAGCGTTAATCGGCAAGTGCCACCTGCAAAGCATTAGCGGCACGCCACCCACGGTCGGGATGCCGGAGCCAGACCTGGGCAAAACCCAACCACCGGTGCACCTTCGCGAAGCCGACCGTAGCTGGCTTGACCATGGCCGCTATGATCAGGAGCTGCGCTCGACCTGGAAAAATAACCCCCACTTTGAATTGGCGCTTCCATACTACGGCTTCAATCATGTTGAGCTGGCGGTGGGTCATGCCGACGCCGTGGTCGGCCACTATGAGCGCTGGATCGAGGCACGCCATGCCAACTCTGACTCGCTGCGCGGATGGGATAATCAGCTGCCCGGAAACAAATACATCGCGCCGCAGGCCTGGCGCACGCGAGTCCCCGAATCACTCTATCCGACTGCTTATGTTGCCGAGCGGACGATGAACTTTCTGGAGCAGCACGCACGCGGCGATCGCAGCCGGCCGTTTTTTCTGCAGTGCTCGTTTCCGGACCCGCATCACCCGTTTACGCCGCCGGGACGCTATTGGGACATGTACGACCCGGAAAAGATTCCGCTGCCAGAGTCTTTCCACAGCGGCGAGCGACCGATTCCGCCGCACCTACAGAAACTCTATGACGAACGGGCGCAGAATAAGAGCAACAAAGACGGTCAACGCACGTTTGCGGTAAGCCCAAGAGAAGTGCGCGAGGTGATCGCGCTAACCTATGGCATGATTACCATGATCGACGATGCCGTCGGCAGCATTCTCGGGTCGCTGCGGAGCTTGGGATTGGCATCGAACACCATTGTCATCTTCAATGCCGACCATGGCGACTTTATGGGCGATCACCAGCTACTGCTCAAAGGCGCCCTGCACTATCGCGGTCTGGTGCGGGTGCCGTTTATTTGGCGCGATCCGCAAGCTCAACGCACGGGCTTAGTCAACAGCGGTCTATGCGGCACACTCGATCTGGCGCGAACGATTTTGGATCGAGCCGGGCTCGCTGGGCACAACGGCATGCAAGGCCGCTCATTGCTCAACGCCGTTCAGGGCGGTGACACCGGCCATGAAGCCATACTCATCGAAGAGCATCAGCGCCGCGGCTACATGGGCTTGGCCAACAACTTCCGCGCTCGCAGCCTGATCACTCGCGAGCAGCGCTTGACGCTCTATGAAGGCGCGGACTGGGGCGAGCTCTACGATTTTACGACCGACCCTCTGGAAATGGACAATCTTTGGGATTCGCCGACCACGCAGGCCCTGCGCAGCACGCTAACCGAACAACTGGCGAGAAAAATGATGGAGTTGAGCGATACAAGTCCTCTGGCCACGCATCACGGGCCGTAGTTTCGTGACGCTTCATCCCAAAGTTCGGCTAGCGCTTCTTCACCGAGAGGAGTAGGTTCGGCACCAGACTATGATCGGCAACTACCGACATATCATTTGGGATTGGAACGGCGCGCTGGTAGACGACCTGGCGTTGAACGTCGCGATCGTCAACACGATGTTATCGCAGCGTGGCATGGCACCAGTGACGCACGACCAATATCGGGAACTGATTACTTTTCCGATCCAGGAATTTTACCGCAGCATTGGCTTTGACTTTGACCGGGAGCCGTTCGAGCAACTCGCTGTGGAATTCATCCGCAGCTACAAATCGGGCTGGCACCAAAGCTCGCTTCATCTCCATAGCCGCAAGATACTGGAACATGTCCGCGCCATGGGGAGAAGCCAATCGGTTCTGTCAGCGAACCACAGGGACACTCTGCGCGAATATGTCGCGACGTTTGGCATTGTTCACTTATTTGAGCACTTGGTAGGTCTAGACAATTTTCAAGCCACCAGTAAAGTCGCGGAAGGCCGCCAGTTGCTCGACAGGCTGCCCCACGACGCCACGGAGATTCTGTTGGTTGGCGACACCCTGCACGACGCCGAGGTCGCCGACGCCATCGGAGTTGACTGCGTGCTGGTAGCCCATGGCTATCAGTCGCGGCAACGGCTGGAGCAGAGCGGCAGGCCGATCATCGATTCTCTGAGTGAACTGATGAATGGCAAACCGTAAACGCCCGATGTCCTACACCAAGCTCGCGCGCTTCTATGACGCAGTTATCGGTGACCGCAGAGACACAGCAACATACATCTGCGATCTCATTCACCGCTACAACCCTAAAACACGAACCGTTCTCGAAATCGCCTGCGGCACTGGAGCAGTCCTCGGTTTGTTATCACAGGCCTATGAAGTCACTGGGCTCGATCGATCACGCAACATGCTGGCGATCGCACGCAGAAAACTTCCTCATGTGAAGCTCTACCTGCAAGATATTACGAGCTTCCACCTCAACCAGCGCTTCGATGCCATCATCTGCGTCTTTGACTCGATCAATCACCTACCGCGATTCTCCGATTGGCAAAAGGTCTTTCGCGGTGTCAAAGCGCATCTCAGCGATGGCGGACTCTTTATTTTTGACGTCAACACTCCCGGGCGATTGCACCGGCTGAGCCACAGCCCACCCTGGGCGACCGCTTTCGGGAGGAATTGGCAGATCCTCACTATCACCAAAGGACGCGACAGCATTTACAACTGGCACGTGCGAGTCTTGGAACATCGCCGCGGAAATCACTATCAGCTCCACGCCGAAACTATCCCCGAATTGGCCGTGCCGATGAAGGATCTGATGAACTGGGCTGTGCGCACGCCGCGGGTTGGAAAAATAGAACTGCTAGTTCGCGCCAGCAAAGAGCCGGCGATTCGTTTGTACACAAAACTGGGTTTCGTCGAAGAAGGCCGCTTCAAAAACCGAATCAGCCTGCCGGACGGTAAATACGTCGACGATATCGCCATGGCGTGGTTTCCGCGCAGAACAACGTCGTAGACATCAGAGCCGCCATTATCGGCAACAGCGGCAGTGGCAAAACTTGGCTCGCCAATCGGCTTGCCGCCGTTAAGCAATCACCGGTCATTCATCTTGACGAAATCTTTTGGCAGCCAGGTGGATTCAACCGCAAGCGCACGCCGGTGGAAATCGAGCAACGGATCGCGGCATCGAAGCAGCCGGCGTCATGGATCGTTGAAGGCGTCTTCGGCGAGCTCGCTGCAATGTATCTGGACGAAACCGAAGTACTAATTTGGCTCGATATCGATTGGCAAACTTGCAAAGCGAGACTTGAAGCGCGCGGCTCCGAAAGTAAGCGGCACATGAACCGGGAACAGTCTGAGAAAGGCTTGCGCGATCTCATTGAGTGGGCGTCGCATTACTACGACCGACCGTAGCGATGGTCGCTCATAGAGGGGTCATCAAGCTTTGTTTGAAGGCTTCCGCGGCGATCGGATGTGCCTCAAGAGTCAGAACGAGGTCGAAGATCTCGTGGCTCATTTAGAAATTTAGTCTTTGGTTCCGGCAAAACTTGGCGCGGCACGCCGGATTTGCTTTAATGCCGACTCAATCGATAGTTTGGAGAGCAGAAGGAAATGACCGCAAAAACACATCCTCAACCAGCACAGTTTGATCATCCCCAGGGCTTCCTCGCCCTGGCGAAGAACGTCGGCATTAAAGACTCGACACTCGACCTGACCGTAGTTTACTCCACTGCACGCGCCCGCGCGGCGGGCATGTTCACACGCAACCGTTTTCCCGGCGCGCCGGTAATCGTTGGGCGCAAGCATATCGCCAACGGCTTTGCTCAAGCATTGGTGATCAACAGCAAAAACGCCAACGTTGCCATGGGCAAGCTCGGCATCGACAATGCCGTGGAGACTTGCCAAATCGTCGGCGCAGAGCTCGGCATCGATCCCTACGACGTCCTCCCTTTCTCCACCGGCGTCATTGGTCGCCCGTTGCCAATGGACAAGATTCGCTCCGGGTTGAAAGGCATCAAGGCCGAGCTAAAAGCGGAGAATCTAAAGCTGGCGGCGGAAGCGATCATGACCACCGACATGTATCCCAAATACATTTCGGCCAGGGTTGGAAAAGCCACCATCGCGGGCATCGCTAAAGGCGCGGGAATGATCGAGCCGAATATGGCAACCATGCTGGTCTATCTCATGACGGATGCAGAGCTGCCCAAAGCGGTGCTGAAACCGATGCTTAAGCGCGTCGTTGACAGAACGTTTAACTGCATGAGCATCGACACGGATACCAGCACCAGCGATACCGTGATCCTGATGGCCAACGGCCTGGCCGGCAAAGCAAATCTCAGTTCGTTCGAGAAAGCGTTGCACAGCGTCTGCGAGTATCTGACCCGCGAAATCGCGCGCAATGGCGAGGGCGTGACCAAGCTCATCACCGTCGACATCAAAGGCGCAAAGAATGAAAAACAGGCGAAGCATGTCGGCAAGCTAGTGGCCAATTCGCCGCTGGTGAAAACCGCCGTATATGGCTGCGACCCCAACTGGGGCCGCGTGATCATGGCGGTAGGGAAAAGCTTTGATCCGATCATCGAGCCGGCGAAAACAACAATTCGCTTCGGCGATACCGCCGTTTTCAAAAAAGGCTCGCCGATGGATTGTGATCTGGAAGCATTGCGGAAGTATTTGGGCCAGCCGGAAGTTTCGATTGGCATCGATCTCGGCATTGGCAAGACGTCAGCGCGGGTATGGGGCTGCGACTTGACCGAAGGCTATGTGAAGGAGAACGCCTACTACACGACGTAGGGGAAATGTCTCGCGCAAAGGCGCAAAGGGCGCAAAGCCAGGAAAGTAGTTCACCGCGAAGGGCACGAAAACCACGAAGGTAAGAGAAGCATAGGGAAAAAGATATTCGAACTTCGTGACCTTCGTGCGCTTCGTGGTGAGATAATTTCCGTCGACCAAGAGACGGAGCCTTTGATATGAGTGTACAGAAATCATTTAAATACCTCCTCAAAGGCGGCCGCCTTATCGATCCCGCCTCGGGCCGAGACGGCCAGTTCGACATCCGCGTACGCGATGGCAAAGTCGGCGTCATCGGCGCCAATCTCGACGTCGATGGCGCGACCGTGATCAATGTCAAGAATCACGTCGTCACTCCTGGGCTGATCGATGTTCACTTGCACCTCATGAAAGGCCTCGGCGCCTTCGGCGTCGACCCGGATATTTTCGGGGTCGGCTCGGGCGTTACAACGGTTGTCGACGCTGGCAGCGCCGGGCATGCTGCTCAATGTGTTTCGCAACTACGTCACGGCCAACGCTAAAACACGCGTGATGAATTACATCAATCTCTCAACACTCGGCTGTCGAAGCCAACCGCGACATCATCGTCGGCATCAACATCATGGCCACCGGCGGCGTGCTTGGTGGGCAAGGGCTAAAGCCTCTGGCGCGGGCGCGCAAGCTCGGCGATGAACTAAAGATTCCGCTGCTCGTCCACATCGGCGGCCACCGCGGCAACCGCGCCGGGCCCTTCTACGATTTGCCGACCATAATGGCGAAGCTAATGGCGTTGGGTTTTTCGCTCAATCAAGTCATCGAAATGGCGACCGCCAACGCCGCGCGACTGCTCGGCAGAAGCGGCGAGCTCGGCACGCTGACAGTTGGCACGCCAGCAGAAATTTCAGTTTTGAAGATCGAAGATAGAGAATGGAGAGCGGTGGACTCTCAGAAAGGCACTCTACCCGCTCATCAAACGATCACGGCGATTTATGCGATCCGTGGCGATGCGATCTACGAGCCGCTCGCCGTCGAGCGGCCGTAGGCAAATCAGCTTCGGCAGATTGGCTGCTAAAGACGCAAAAAAGGGCGGGTTTGAAGCCCGCCCCTACGTAACTCATTCAATGTTGGCCCACTATGCCGCAGAACTTGCCGGCGGGCGCCATAGTTCGTGCCCTCTACATTGCTTGTCCAATCTTGCGTCTTTTGGGCATTCTCCTTACCTTCTTCGCCGCGTCGTTGACGAACCAAAGATCGATCCCAACACGCCGCGAATGATCTCTCTGCCTACGGTGCTGCCGATGGCGGTCGCGGCGCTTTTGGCTAACGCACCTGCGAGTTTGCCGGCTTGGGCTTGCCAACCGGAGCCGGCAGCGGCGTCGCCTGCCACAGGGGCCCGCTGCTTTAACATTTCATAGGCCGACTCGCGGTCGACGACTTTTTCGTAGTGGCCGAACAGCGTCGATTGCTTGACGATGCCATCGCGCTCTTGGGGCGTTAACGGCGGCAACTGGCTTTGTGGCGGGTAAATTAGCGCACGATCGACGACCGTCGGTTGCCCCTTGGCGTCGAGGAATGAAACCAAGGCTTCGCCAACTCCCAATTGCGTAATCGCTTCTTCGACGTCGATGCTTTTGTTCTGGCGAAAGGTTTCCGCCGCGGCTTTCACTGCCTTTTGGTCGCGCGGCGTAAAGGCACGCAGCGCATGCTGCACGCGGTTGCCCAACTGACCGAGCACGATGTCCGGCACGTCGAGCGGGTTTTGTGTAACGAAATAAACTCCCACACCCTTGGAACGGATCAGCCGCACCACCTGTTCGATCTTTTCCATCAGCGCTTCGGGCGCATCGCTGAAAAGTAAATGGGCTTCGTCGAAAAAGAAAGCGAGTTTGGGTTTTTCCGGATCGCCGACTTCCGGTAAGCGCTCGAACAGTTCGGACAACAGCCACAACAAAAAAGTGGCGTAAAGCTTCGGCGCATTGATCAGCTTCTCGGCAACGAGAATATTAATCACGCCGCGGCCGTTGCTGTCAGCTTGCATCAGGTCGTCCAGTTCGAGCGCCGGCTCGCCGAAAAACTTGTCGCCGCCCTGCTCTTCCAAGGTCAACAAGCCGCGCTGAATCGCGCCGACGCTTGCCGCCGAGACATTGCCGTATTGAGTTTTGAACTGGGCGGCGTTGTCGCCGACATGTTGCAGCATGGCGCGCAGGTCTTTGAGATCGAGCAGCAACATGCCATTGTCGTCGGCGATCTTGAATACCAGGGTCAAGACACCGCTTTGGGTTTCGTTGAGATTCAACAGCCGCGCCATCAGCAGCGGCCCCATCTCAGAAATGGTCGTGCGCACCGGATGGCCCTGTTCGCCGAAAAGGTCCCAGAACACCGTCGGGAAGTCAGCGAATTTGAAATCAGCGAGGCCGAGTTGCTTAACCCGCTCGGTGATCTTTGGGTGGTCCGCGCCGGCACGCGCGATGCCCGACAGGTCGCCTTTGACGTCCGCCATGAAGACCGGCACGCCGATCTGGCTAAAATGCTCGGCAATGACGCGCAGCGTAACCGTCTTTCCGGTGCCCGTCGCGCCGGCAATCAGGCCGTGGCGGTTAGCCATGCGCGGCAACAGAAAGTGCTCTTCGGCTCCTTTGGCAATCGATAGACCCTCGGCCATTACGCTACTCCTTAGGTTATTTTTTACGACTTGAGAACTATTTATTGGACAGATGGGATGGGTCCGCTTGAGGATAGCATCACTGTTATGTATAGATCAGCAATAACCTGAATTAAAGGCACCGGGATACGTCCAATCTGCATAGGCGGCAGCTGTCTCAACTCGAGCGGAGGGCGGTTGTGACGACGCGCCGCACAACAAAAACCATTAACCCAATCGAGGAGGTTTCTAGATGAAGCGATTGTTAGGATTGTTGATTGCCACTTTTTTTCTCGCCTCGGCGTCGCTCGCCTTGGCCAAAGATTACCAGGTCACGGGGCCGATTGTCGACGTGAAGGATGACGTAATCGTCGTTAAAAAGGGCAATGAGAATTGGGAAATCGCCCGCGACAAAGACACCAAAGCCGGTGGCGATGTCAAAAAAGGCGACCGCGTCACGGTCAAATATCGCATGATTGCCACCAGCATCGAGAGCAAAGCTGGAGCCAAGCCTAAGGAAACTAAGGCGGCGGAAAAAGAAACCAAAGCTGAGAAAAAGACCGAGGCGAAGGCCGAAGCGAAAGCAAAAGAGAAGCACTAAGCCTAATAAGTTGCACCCTCCACAACTTGAGCAAAAAGGCCACCTACGGGTGGCCTTTTTGCTTTCTCCGGCTTTCCATTTTCCCGTGCTTTTGTTAGGTTGGCTGGAGTAACTTACGAGGGGACCACCTATGTCCACGCGCTCCGAAGTCGTCATCGTTCACAGCTCCGACTTGCATCTCGGCACCGACGACAGTTTTAGCGATAGAGACCGCTTAGCCGCGCTGCCAAGAGTCTTAGGCGCCGCCAATGAAGTGCACGCCGATGTCGTTGTGCTGGCGGGCGATTGCTTCGATAATCACCGCCAGCCTGTGGAATTGTTGGAGCGCTGCGCCGGGATCCTGCGTGACTACAATCGACAGGTGGTCATTCTTCCCGGCAACCATGACCCGCTGACGCCGGACTCCGTCTACCGCCGCGGCGGCATGGGGCAGATTCCCAAGGTGAGAATTCTCGGTTTGAACTGCGACCAGGCCGTGCTGTTCCCAGAACACCAAATGGAAATCTGGGGCCACGCTCATTTCGACTACACCGACATGTCGCCGCTGGCGAACCCACGCCCGCGCACAACGCGTTGGCAGCTCGCCGTTGCCCACGGCCACTATGTCGATGAAGCGCGCGATCCGAATCGCATGATCGGCTCGTGGCTGATTCACCCTGAAGAGCTCAATGCTACCGCCGCCGATTACGTGGCGCTCGGCCATTGGAACCAGTCGACCGCGGTTGGTGACGGCACGGTAACGGCGCACTACTCCGGCTCGCCGGAATACGTCAATACCGTTAACGTCATTCGCTTGCATCCGGGTGGCGTCGTTGAGGTTTCGCAGGCGGTGTTAAACGGCCATGCGGCGCGGTGACCCGCTCTAACCTCAGCGTTGTCTGGTTGTAGGGACAGGTCCTGACCTGTCCCTACGGGATTACGACCACCGGGTTCTTTGGCTGATTACCTTCCAAAACCCGTACCACCTCTTCGGCCGCGCCCCACTCGCCGCGCTCGGACGCCTCGATCGTCACCGCCCCCAAATGTGGCGTCCACAAAACATTGTCGAGTTTGAATAAAGGATGATCTTTCGGGGGCGGTTCAACGGCAATGACATCGAGGGCCGCACCGGCGATCTTTTTTTGCTGCAAGACTTGCAGCAGCGCCGCCTCATCGGCGATGCCGCCGCGCGCGGCATTGATTAAAAACGCCGCGCGCTTCATCAGCGCCAGCTCGGCGGCACCGATCATA
Source organism: Deltaproteobacteria bacterium (assembly GCA_016874755.1). Taxonomy (NCBI): domain Bacteria; kingdom Pseudomonadati; phylum Myxococcota; class Myxococcia; species Deltaproteobacteria bacterium. The sequence goes on from VGTH01000034.1 coordinate 50,592, forward strand.
CCGCGCGTCTCGTTGTTGAGCGGGCAATGGATCGTGACGAAGTCGGACTCTTTCAATAGTTCCATTAACCCAACAAATTTGCCGCCCAACGCGGTCACGTGCGACTCTGGGACATAAGGATCATAGACAAGAAAATCCATCTCAAAGGCCCGCGCGCGGATCGCCACCCGCGCGCCGATGTTGCCCATGCCGACGATGCCGATCGTCTTGCCGGCAAGCTCGGTGCCGATGAATTTCAGATACTCGCCCCAGCGGTTTTCTTTCACCGCGCAGTTGGCTTCATGCGTGTGGCGCACCAACGCAATCATCTGGCCGAAGACCAGTTCCGTCACCGCAACAGAATTGCTTCCGGGTTGATTGGCAACCCACACTTTCAATTCCTTGGCCGCGTCGAGATCGACCCGCGACGGGTCGACGCCGACACCGGTGCGCGCGATGATTTTTAAGCGCCCTTTGCTTTGCGCCATGTGTGCGCGTGTGATCTTGCCTTTGCGGCTGATCACCGCGTCGACGCGCCCTGCTTCGAGGTCCCAACGGTCCGGCTCAACCCAGGGATTAACGACGACCAGCTCGACACGCTCGCCCAGCCATTTCAGCACTTCGGCGTGAAACTCTTCGACCAGGACACGACCGAGAAACATTTTGCATCCTCCGCAACGCGCTATAATGTGACATAGTAATCGCCGCCCCGACCGATTTCTAGCGGATTGCGAAGCGCATCGAGATCGCTATACTACGCAGAATTTCACTTGCCGAGGTAAACGCATTAATGCTCAAAGCCTTATTGTCACTGTTACACGTTGCTCTCTTGGCGGCTTTCTTGATTTGCCCCAGTAGCGCCGACGCTGAACGGGTGAGGCTCGCGCTGCCATCGCGCTCGATGGGCTACCTGCCAATGTTTGTCGCACTGCATCGTGGTTTTTTGAAAGATGAGAACATCGAACTTGAGCTTCCGGCCATGCTCCCCAACATCGCCCACAACGCGCTGCTCAGCGGCGAAGTGGACTATCACGGCGTGGCCGATTCCGCGCTGCGCCTGGCCGCCAAAGGCGCGCCGCTGAAGGCGATTTTTTTTAGCGCGCGGTTGCCGAATTATTTCTTAATGTCGAAGCCGACGATCAGATCAGTGAGCGAGCTGCGCGGCAAGATGGTCGCGGTCAGCCGTTTTGGCGGGACCACCGATCTTGCCGCCCGCGTCGCGCTGCAATCGAACGGCCTCGACCCGCAAAAAGATGTTGTGCTGATCATGATCGGCCTGGGTAATACACGCAACGCGGCGCTGATGGCCGGCTCGGTGGACGCCAACATCGCCAATCCACCAGACAACTCGATGCTCAAACAGAAAGGCTTTCGCGAGCTGCTATTTCTCGGCGACGCCATCGAGTTTCCCAGCAACGGATTTACGACCACCGAAAAGCGACTGGCGGAGAACCGCGATCAGGTGAAGCGCATGATGCGCGCTTTTTACCGCGGCCTCTTATTCACCCGAGAGAACCCTGAAGAAACCATCAAGCTCGTCGAGCGCGAATGGAAGTTGGACCCAACCATGGCGCGTGACTCGTACCAGTCGATCATGAAAGCCGCGACGCGCGACGGCTCATCATCTGACGCAGGCCTCAAAGTCCACGTCAAACTCATGCAAGCGAGCGACAAATCCATTGGCGACGTGCCGTTAAACAGGATGGTCGATTTCCGCGTGCTCGAAGAAGTGCGCAAAGAAGTTGCGAGGTAACCGATGGCCGCTATGCCAGCGCTCTTGTCATTCCTCCCATTATTCCTATACGTCCTGTTCCCTTCCGACGCGGTCGCCGAGCGCGACCGCACCGTCATCCCACGCGCCACGCTTAACTATCTCAGCGTGCCGGTGGCTGAAGTCAAAGGATTTTTCCGCGATGAAGGTCTCGAAAACGAAACCATCGTCATTCCGGGCGCCACCGCCATCGCGGCGCTGGTGAGCGGTGACGTCGACTATAGCGGCGTTGGCGGCACCGGCATGCGTGCGGCGCTGCGCGGCGCGCCCATCAAAGCCGTGATGTTTCAAACCGAAAAAGTGACTTGGTATTTGATTGCCGCGCCTGAAATTACCAAGGGTGCAGACCTCAAAGGCAACAGAGTGGCGGTCGGCACAGTAGGAGACACCCCAGGACGCTTTAGTCACCGCCTACGCCGAGCGCAATGGTGTTGCCGCCAAGGATCTCACCCGAGTCGCCATGCCGTCTCGGACCACAACCACGACGATGCTCGGTCTAAAATCCGGCGCCATCCAGGCCGCCACAATCAATGGCGATGAAGCGATCATCGCCGAGAAAGAAGGCTTGCGCACGGTGACGTTCATCGGCGACCTGTTCCCCTATGCGTTGCAAGGCTTCATGGCGTCGGACAAAAAATCGCCGAGCGGCCCAACGACATCAAGCGCTGGCTGCGCAGCATGATGCGCGCGCTGGTGTTTATTCGCGAGCGGCCGGAAGAAGCCGCTGACATTGCAATGAAGAAGATTCCCATGGGTAGCAACGCGACGCGACCCGTTGTCATCGAAGGCCTTCGCCGCTTCGCCCGCGCCCTGCCCGACGGCGTGCCCGGCGTGCCAACGCCACTGGGCATGAAAAACATGATCGAATACGACGTCAAAGCTCCTTTGAAGATCAAAGAAGACGTGGCGCCGGAGAAATTTCTTTACCTAAAGCTCGCCAGCGAAGTTAAAGAAGAGCTGGAGCGCAACCGCTGAGCGGAGTCATCGGATGATTGACGTCGGAAGCGTGCGGTTCCCAATGCAGCGAAGCCGCAACCAACATGGCAACAACCAGCCGTGCGTGGACCCCGGCCTTCGCCGGGGTGACGGTGGCGTTGGTCCGTCATTGCGGCGCAGGCCGGAATCCAGGTGGCGGAGAGCTCTGTACAGAAAAGCCGCCCTCACAATTGCCAGCATCTTGTTCTGGTTTGCCGTCGTCCAGGCGCAAAATCAAAAAGTTTCAATCCTGATCGACCTCGACCCCAACAGCGCCGAGCGAAGCGTCATAGTCGAGAGCATCGCCGCCGACAATCGCGGCAGGCTCTACACCGCCGATCGCGTTAGCGGCAATGTGTGGCGCATCGATCCAAAAAATCCCAGACTCGTGGTCGTCGGCCGCGTGGTGGAGCGCGAGATCGACGGCAAAAAAATCCGTGCCGATGTTTCGGGAATCACCTTCAACTCGGCGGGCGATCTTTACCTCACCGCCGGCGGATTTAAAGAAGTGCTGCGCATCCGCGCTAAAGAGTTGAACCCGGACAAACCCGGCGTCGCGCAAACCTTCGCGACGCAAACGGAGAATGCCAATGGTCTCGCCTTCGACAAGGCTGGCCGGCTCTACGTTTCCGGCGGCCGCAACGGCAAGATTTATCGCACCGGACCGGAGGGCGGCAAAGCCGACGTGGTGGTTCAAATACCACCCCATGTTCGCACACTCCCCGACGGCAACACGCAGCAGGCCCTGACAGCGAACGGTTTGGCTTTCGATGCCTCTGGCACCGTGTTGTACATCGCTGACACCACGCGCGGCGCGATTTGGCGATCGACCATCACCAACGACGGCACGGCCGGCCCGCCGCAGAGCGTCGTCCAAAGCGCATTGCTCGAAGGCGCCGACGGTCCGGCGTTCGACCGGCACGGCAACCTTTGGGTGGCCGCCAACGAACGCAATGCCGTGGTCGTCGTCACTCCCGAGGGCCGGGTTTATGACGCGCTGAAAAACAACAGCAAAGGTCCGCTGGAGTTTCCAACTTCGGTCGTCATCGTTGACAACACGGTCTACGTCAGCAACTTCGACACGCCGCGGCGCGACAATCTTGCTGCCGACGGCAAGACCTCCATCGACGGCATCGGCGCGTCGATCGTGAAAATAGAACCCTAAGGGACACTCAAGTGAAACTCCGACTATTCGGTGTATTTGCCCTATCGGTCCTATTCCGCTTCTCGCTCCACGCCCAAGAGCTCAAACACCTGCGGGTGGTTTTCGTGACTCTCGCCTGGAACGCGCAGCTTCCGTTCCGCGTCGCCGACGCGCGCGGCTTTTTGCGTGAGCAGGGTCTCACGGTCGAACAAATTTTCGTCCGCGGCGCGCCGACAGCGGTTACCGCGCTGGGGTCTGGCAACGTTGAGTTTTCCAGCATCGGCGGCGCCCAGGCGGCGATCCGCAGCAAAGCGCGCGGACTCGACATGAACATCATCGCTTCGATCTCCAACTACACGAATTACACTTTGATCGGCAGCAAAGACGTCCGGCGCGTCAAAGACCTGCGCGGCAAGATTGTCGGCATTACCGGCGCCGGGGCGTTTTCCGATTTCACCACTCGGCTCTATCTCAAACGCAACAACATCGATCCCGACAAGGACGTGACGTTAAGGGCCATCGGTCAGACGGTGATACGGGCCAGCGCTCTGGAGAAGGGACTGATTTCTGCCGCGCCTTTCTCTGCCGAGGACACGATCAAACTGCTCGACAAGGGCTTTCCGATGATTGCCAACTACAACCAGTGGCCTGGGAAGGCATTCAGATTATGCTCGACGACGACCATCGCACCGGCGTCGTCGACAGGAAGTTTCACCCTGGACCGAGTGATCAACGAACGGCCGTTGAAACAAGCGCAGCAATAACTGAAGGCCGAAGGCCGGCTACGGCAATGAAGTTAGATTTCGGATATTCACCACAGAGACCTAGCGCAGAGAACGAGACGGCCTCGCGCACACGCTTACGCACTCTTTGCGCGCACAACGAGGTCCACTTCGCAATCGAGGATCTGCAGCAAAGCGATCAACTGATCGACTGACTTGTCGTAGTTGGTTTGATCCAGCAAACGGTAGAACTGGGTTGCCGACGTACGCAGCCGGCGAACCATCTCTCGCTTCGCCAGCCGGCTCTTCGCCACGCGCTTTTGCGCTTCGAGCGTGAGTCTGTAGATCAGCAAATCTCTCAGGTAAGAAGGGTCTTGGTTGTATTCAAGCACCTGCTCAACATGGATTGTGGCGGTTTTGCCCGAAGCGAGTTGGTAGGTGAAACCCTCTTTGGCAATTTCCTTGTCAACATAAACCCGCACGATCGGGTCTTCTGCAGTTGGCGTCAGCTCGGCTTTGACATACGGAAAAGAAAGCAGCCTCTTCGCTGTTTTGATCTCGAAGAGTTTTTTTCTATTGTTAAGTTTAACGGACGATATTTTCATAGGACGCCTTCCGTTTTGAGTTGTCTTATAATCTCCACTACCCTTCTAGGCGCAGCCCCGTGTTTCCTGATCGCTCTGTACACAATTCGATTGACCAAGATAAACTGTAGCTAGTAAAGTGGAGTGGATTTGATGAATAGGGAAAAGAAACCGACCTAGCGCGGAGTTGAACTATGGCGATCGGACTTTCTCACGGCGGCACCAATGTTTATTCGGCCAAGCAACGATCCACCGAACTGTGGGTCGCCACGCAGGATGGCCTCGTTCGTTTTGAAAAGAACAACGGCAAGTGGCAAGAGGCGCAGCGGGCGCTGCGCGGCAATCACATCAGCTCGATTATCTTCGAGCAGACCAGCGGCACCATGTTTGCCGGCGCATTCTTCGGCTCGGTGCATGCCAGCAGCGACGGCGGCAAAACTTGGGAGCGGCGCGACAACGGCATCGCCTGTCACGACGTCTACAGCCTTGCGTCGAAAACCATCAACGGCAAAACCCGCGTCTATGCCGGCACTCAGCCGGCACACTTGTTTGTCAGCGAAGATTTGGGCGCCCACTGGAGCGAGCTGCCGGCGCTGCGCCAAGTCGAAAGCGTCGGGCAATGGTCCTTCCCCGCCCCACCCCATGTCGCGCATACGAAATTCATCACCTTCGATTCTAAAGACGAAAACGCTATCTACGCCTGCGTCGAGCAAGGCGCATTTTTGAAGAGCGATGATCTGGGGAAAAGCTGGAAGCAGCTCAACACCGTCGGACTTTACAAAGACAGGAACCGCCCGGTGGAACATTTCTATGACGTGCATCGCTGTTTGATCGACCCGCGCGACCCACAAAAAATCTACGTCACCGGCGGCGCCGGCCTCTACGTCACCCACACCGGTGGTGCTAGCTGGCAGCGCTGGATGTGCCCCGATTGGGCGCCGGATGTTTACCCCGACGGCTTTACTTGGAACCCGAAAAATCCCGACATGATGTTCGTCGCCGCAGCGGAGCACAATCCCGTCACTTGGCGCAAAGCCGGTCCCGCCGCGCGCGCTGAAGGCAAGATTTATCGTAGCAAAGATTGCGGCAACAGCTGGGAGCGCTTGGGCGGCGGATTGCCGGCAAGCTTGAAACATGAATTTGGTGCACTTTGCCTCGAAGAAGCCAACGGCACCTGCGCTATCTTCGGTGGCACCACCGGCGGCGAGGTTTTCTGCAGCGAGGACAACGGCGAGAGCTGGACATCGATTACCGACAAGCTTGCGCCGATCTCGAAGAAGGGCCATGAGCGCCTGCTGGCAGCCAGCTAAATTCTAAAGTCCTTACTTGATACTTAAAGGCCGGGACAATCTGTATGACCGATCCCGGCTTTTTTGCATTTCCGCACGATCCATAACTCCGCTCTAAGCCCACGCGGGTTTCAGAAACTGTAGGGTTTTCAGGAAGTTTTGGGGTATTGGGATTCGCCCATTGGGCGAGTTTTTTCTTGACTTGTATCTGGTTAGTGTTTTATATTT
>VGTH01000035.1 GCA_016874755.1 Deltaproteobacteria bacterium
GTCATAGCAGAATATATAGCGAATCAGATTCATGATCGAGATGATGACTTCAAAGTAGACGGTTAAGGCCGTCTACAAACGCCCCTGAGGGCGGAGACTTTGAGCCGGCTCTTAGCCGGAACCAGGACTTTCAGTCCGTTATCCGATGCCACCGCCTTTTAGGCGGTGGTTGTTCACTTGTAAAGCCCGTCGATGTAGCCCGAGCGGTCGAGCTCTTCGAGGAAGCGCGTGTCGACGAAGTCTTTGGCATTGGCGGTCTTCGCCGCAGGAACCTTTTCCGCTAGCTCGGAAAAGACGATCTTAAAACCTTCCAAAACTGGGTAGGGTTTCACCGGTATCAAGTCACGCATGAGTTGGTAGCTCTCCTGCAGGTCGCGCGGGTCGTTGACGCGCATGTACTTGCTCAACACGCGCTTGGTGAAATCGGCATTGGTGCGCATCAGATGAATGCCTTCGACGAACGATTTGACGATGCGCCGTACGATATCGGGCTGCTTGGCGACAAACCGCTGGGAAGTGACGTAGCCGATGTGCTGAAACGGGATGTTCATCTCTTCCATGTTGGCGAGAATCTTCATGCCGCTGGCCACCGCTTGCTTGTAGAAAGGCGGATTGAGCAGCGCAGCGTCGAGCGTGTTGCCGACCAAGCCCTGGACCCGGGCCGAGTCGGCGCCCGGAGTTTGGATAAACGTGACGTCTTTTTCAGGGTCCAAGCCAAGTCGCGCGAGCAGTATGCGGCTGGCGCGATCGGCCACCGAGCCGAAGCGAAAGATGCCGACGCGCTTGCCTTTGAGATCGGCGGCGGTGTTGATCTCGGGGCGCACCACGAGGCGATAGACAAACCTATTGATGAAGCCGGCCAGCATGATCAAATCCGCGCCGGCAAAGCGCGGTGCCGCCATGTTGTTGGCGGTCATCATGGCGAAGTCGATGTTGCCGGCGATCAGCGCCTTCTGCGATAGCGTGCTCTCCAGATAGAGCGCCTCAACTTCGACACCGTTTTTCTCGAACAACTTGCCGTCGTTGGTGACCCAAAGTATCGCCACGTTAATCGACGGCGAGGCAAAGCCGGCGCGCAGCCGTGGGACGGCGGCGTCGACGCTGGCTTGAGAGCACAACAAAGTGAGCAGCGCTGCGAGCCAAAGGCGGAGAAAAAACGGATGGGTAACCCAGTGCGCAAGTTTTTTCGTTATCGACATGGCTTCTCTGTCAGCGCCTCAATCTGTCCAAGGATTGAGCGACACATGGATCGCATTTTCCCCCGGCACTTCCTGACCGATCAGCCGCAGCGCGCGGTCGGCATCGCGCAGCGGCACCTCGTGGGTGCTTAGTTTTTCCGCCGCATCGGGGCGCGCGGCGACGATCGCCAAGGCGCGGCGGATATCGTCGGACTCGTGGCCGCGCACGCCGACCATGGTGATGCCGCGGGCGGCGATTTTGTCCATGATCAAATCAACCTGATGCCCGGGCGTTCTGCCGGCCAGCACGATGGTGCCGCCGCGCCGCACTAGATCTACGGTGGCCATCTGCGCCGCCGGGTTGCCGGTGACGTCGACAACGACGTCGGCCATCTCGGGTCCGAGAAATTTTTTCACCTGTTCGTCGAGCGGCGCGTGCTCGGAGACGATCGTGTGGGTTGCGCCGAGCTGTTTTGCCACCGCGAGTCTGGCACGATCGGCTTCGAGACCGGCGACGATCACCGGATTGGCGCCGGCCATCGCCGCGGCGAGCACACAGCCTAACCCTTGTTGTCCCGGACCGAGGATGACGACCGAATCGCCGAGACCTAGATTGGGAATCCGCTGCGCCCATTTGACGCCATTGGAGACGCAGGTGTAGAGCGCCGCCGCGTGCGGCGTCACGCCCGACGGCACGGGATGCAGATGGGTGTCGGGATGGAGATACATGTATTGCGCGTAGCCGCCCCAAAGTTGCGGCGGGTCCTGCATGCTGGCGCTGATGCCGTAACTCCGTTTGTTGGCGCACAACGTCGCTTGTCCGGTCACACAATAGCGGCAGCGGTGGCAAGTCACCGGTGCTTCCACGGCGACGAGATCGCCTTCTTTGAGCCGCCAACGCGCCGCCGCGCCGGCGCTGATGGCGCCAATGCGGCCGACCACTTCGTGGCCCATGATGTGCGGCGGATCGAGATAGGGCCAATGGTTAAGCTCGGTGTAGTAGTGCCAGTCGCTGCCGCAAATGCCGCAGGCCTCGACTTTTAGGACAGCATCATCCTTGGCCGGCTCCGGCACGGGGAACTCGCGCATCTCGATGCGGCGCTTGCCGACGACCACGGCTGCGATTGAAGTTTTGTTCATACGTTGTGGGATAAAAGCCTCACCACGAAGACGCGAAGTCATGAAGATAAGAGGAGAAAATTACTTTTTCCGCGCTTCGTGTCCTTCGTGTCTTCGTGGTGAACTATTCTTTTCAGTCTTTCCGATCTCTGTGCTCTCCGCGTCTCGGTGGTGGACTCTTTCATTCCTTCCACGGGTTCAGCGCCACATGGATCGCCTCTTCGCCGGGGATCTCTTGGCCGATCAGGCGCAGCGCCAGATCGGCTTGAGTTAGCGGCACTTCGTGGGTCAGCAATTTCGACAACAACTCACGCCGCGCGGCGATCACCGCCAGGGCTTTGCGGCAATCTTCCGACTCGTGGGCGCGCACACCGATCAACTTGATGCCGCGGGCGGTCAATTTATCCATGACGAAGGGAACGGTTTTGCCGGGCGTGCGGCCGCCGAGCACCACCGTGCCGCCGCGGCGCGCAAGATCGACGGCCACGGCCTGCGCCGCCGTGCTGCCGGTGACGTCGACGACGACGTCGGCCATTTCCGGCCCGAGGATATTTTTGACTTGCTCGGCCAAAGGTGCCTGCTCGGAAACGATCGTATGTGTGGCGCCCAACTCCTTGGCTACCGCTAAACGCTTGGCGTCGCGCTCAAGGCCGGCGACGACGATTGGGTTAGCGCCAGCCATTGACGCTGCCAATACGCAGCCCAAACCTTGCTGGCCCGGACCGAGAATGACGATCGAATCGCCCAGCCCCAAATTGGGCACGCGCGCGGCCCACTTGACGCCGTTGGCGAGCGGGCTGAACAGCACCGCTTCGTGTTCGGTGACCGGCGGCGGCACGACGTGGACGAGCGCGTCCGGATGCAGATACATATATTGCGAGTAGCCGCCCCAGAGATAAGGCGGCTCGTGCATGCTCGCGCTCATGCCGTAGCTGCGTTTGGTCGAGCAGAGCGAGGAATTGCCGGTGATACAATAGCGGCAGCGCCGGCAGGTGACCGCCGACTCGACGATGACGAGATCGCCTGCTTTGACATTCCAGTGGCGCGCAGCATCGGCGCTGATATCGCTGATGCGGCCGACCACTTCGTGACCCATGATCTGCGGCGGCGCTTGATAGGGCCAGTGATGGCCTTCCGTATAGTAGTGATAGTCGCTGCCGCAAATGCCGCACAGCTCGACTTTGAGAATTGCGTCGGAGCGCCCCGGTTTCGGCACCGGGTAGTGGCGCATTTCGATGCGCCGGATGTCGGTCATCACCGCAGTGAGCGATTGAGTGTCAGCCATGAGCTGCATTTAAGCACAAAGGGTGCGAAGAGCACAAAATGAAAAATGAAGCAGTGAAGCCTGAGCTTGCAGGGTGCCTGCAAGTTTCAGCCAGGAATGCCGCGGGCCTGCTGCGCGGCGGTTTCGCCGGCCAACAGTCCGGTCACGATCGCTTGCATCAATCCGCCCAAGTAGCCTCCCTTGTAGCCGCCCATGAGCCCGCCGATGGCGTCGCCGGCGGCGTAAAGTCCTGGGATCGGATGATCGTGAAGGTTGAGCACTTGGCCGCGGCCATTGATAGCGGCGCCGCCCATGGTGAATGTGATGCCGGGCACGACGCGCAAACCATAGTAGGGCGCCTGCAGAGGTTTCGGGTTGCCAGTGCGCACGACCGGTAGCGCCAAAGTATCGTGCATCGCCACCGCGCGATTGTACTGCTCCACGGTGGTCGTGAGTGTCGAGCCCTCGACGCCGAGAATCTTCGCAAGTCCGGCGATCTGGTTGTGACAGAAAATATCGGCTTGGTTTTCCCACAGCCAGGGGTTGGCGCTGGGAATGGCGCGTGAAGTCGACGCCGGCTTGTCGCGTGCAGCGCTCCAGGTCGCGTGATCGAAAATCAGCGTCGCGCCGGTGACATCGTCGGTGCGCGCCAGTTCGTTGGCGACGGCCACGTCGCCGCGCCCTTCATCGACAAAGCGGCGAGCCGTCCGATCGACCAGTAAACCTTCTTCGAGCAGATTGTCCAAACGCGGATAGGGCCAGAAGCGGTCGTCGTCGAGCGCGTTGCGCGCAATCAAATGGCCGTAGAAGTATGGCAAGTTAACTGTTTTCGCGCCGGTGGCCAACGCCAGACGCAAGCCGTCGCCGCTGCACTGGGGTGAGCCGCGCAGTTTGCATTGGTCGGCGTGGGCGCCGATGTAGCGGCGCAGCATCGCCGGGTTGGCGCTAAAGCCGCCGGTGCAGAGCACCGTGGCGCGGCTGCGCAGCGCGATCGCCGCACCGTTTCGCCGCGCCATGACGCCGCGCACCTGAAACTGCTCGCGGATTAGCTCCTGTGCCTCGACGCCGGCGCAGTGGCGCCCGCCCAGGGTGAGCAAACGTGAGCGCAGCTGCGCCAACGCGCGCCGTCCGACGTCTTTCTTGTAAACCGGCGCAAGGGAAATCTCGCTCTGTTGATCCAACCACAGGCGGCCCGGCGCAGTTTCCGCGAGAGCCACGCCGACGTTGTGCAGCCAGTCGACCGCTCTGCCGCAGCTTTCGGCCCAGGACTTTGCCAGATCGGGAATGGCAATGCCTTCTGCCATGGCGCAGCGGTATAGATCTACCACCAAAGTTTTCGGACTCTTCCCGCCGGCGCCCAAGCTGCCCGATGTCATCAGGCTATTGCCGTCACCCAGGGGCTTGTCGCTCTTGTCGATTAAGACTACTTTGGCGCCGGATTCAGCGGCGCGCACGGCGCTGGTGAACCCCGCCAGACCGCCGCCGACGACAAGAACATCCGACGTGATTTCATCCATGCATCACCACTACGAAGCTCATACTCAGTTGCACGCGCTAACTGGCGCCCGGCTCGCGCCCTATGGCGGAACTAGAGATGTCCAGCAGATAGCTGGGCGAGAATAGCACAGTAGGCTCGCCATCGTTAGTGATTATTCCACCAGCAGCAAAGAAATTTTCCGTCAGGGAATCTTGTAGCCTAACTCTTTGGCGACTTCTTTGGCCAACCGATCGTCGGCCAGCTCGCTGAAGGCGGGCTTCTTGTCGGTGAAGCGGCCTTGGGGCTGGATCGATTTCACCAGGTTTTCCATGCCGGCGCGGGTGGGCATGCCGTCGGGGCTGAGAGTTTTCGCAAATACTTCATAAGTCGCCGCTGCCGATTCGGCGTCCATCTTGAGGATCAGACTGATCGCACCGATCCGTCGGATCAGTCTGATCGCAGATCGCTGCAGTTTTATTTGTAGCCCATCTCCTTGGCCACTTCGGCCGCCAAGCGGTCATCGGCGATGTCGCTGAAGGCCGGTTTCTTGTCGACGTGGCGGCCTTGCGACTGCACGGCTTTAACTAAGATGTCCATGCCAACGCGCGTCGGCACGCCGGAAGGACTGACTGTGGCGAGAAACTGTTCGTAGGTGTCAGCCGCCGCTTCCTTGTCCATCTTGAGCAGCTTGACGATCAGGTCGATGCTGCGCGGTTTGTTCTTGCGAATTTCTTCCTTGGCCATCTGCAAGGCGCGGATGACGCGTTTGGTGTCGGCCGGCCGTTCTTGAATTGTTTTTGCGAGCGTCGTCAATCCGCCGCCCGGCATCTCCACCATGGAGCCGACGTCGAGAACTTTTGCAAAGCCCTTTTTCAGCGCGCCGAGGGTGACCGGCGGCGACAGCACGGCGGCGTCGACGTAACCGGCTTCAAGCGAAATCAACTGCTGTATCTGCTGTCCGGCGATGGAAACCAACACGTAGTCGCGCGGGTTGGCGCCCATCTTTTCCAGCGCCATATTAAATGCCACATGCACGGGGCCGCCGAGACCGGTGAGGGCGACTTTTTTGCCCTTCAAACTTTCGAGCGTCTTGTATTGCGGCTTGGCCATCAACCAATAGGAAATCCGGTCGGTGGAAAACCAGATCGCGTGGGTGGCGAAGCCGCTCATGGTCGCATTCACGGACGCCGGTCCGACGCCGGCCTGATAGTCGATGTCACCCTGCGTTAATGCCGGCGGCACGAGCTGCGACTGCATCAAGATCACTTCCATGTCCAAGCCGTTGGCGTCGAAGATGCGCCAGTCCTTGGCCGCCAGCAGCGGCAGCGCGGTCATGGTGAAGCCGGCATTGGTGATGCGCAGCTTGCGCTTTTCTTGGGCGGAGGTTGTGGCTGCGCACAGCAACGCAACGCATGCTGCAAGGACGATTAACGGCGTCTTTTTCTTGATCATTTCGCTGATCCGGAGGTTTGGGCGCAATGAATTGCGCCCCTAAAAACTTTTTTACATGGCTCGTGTGCCTATTCCTGTACGGTGCGCGACGTACCAGTAGAGCGCGATGATCGGCACCAGCACGCACAGCATCACCGTGGTTAGGGCGGCTGCCTGGCCAAAGCCGCCGCTCAACCAGATGCTCCACACAACCACCGGGAGGGTCGTGTTCTCGGCGCGTGAGAGTAGCACCGCGAGGGTGAGCTCGCGATAGGTGAGCAGCGCGATCCACAGCCAGCCGTAGAGAATCGGCGGTGTCAGAATCGGCACCAGGATGCGGCGCACGACGCTCCAGGTGCTGCCGCCGCTGACGTAGGCCGCTTCTTCGAGCTCACGATGGATTTGAATCAGCGAGCTGTTCATCATGCGCGTGCCGTAGCTCATGCGCACGATGACATAGAGCAAAAGCAGCAGCCAAATCGTTCCGTAAATCGGGATGAAGCCCTTCAGCACAAAGAGCGCCAGCAACACGGCGCCCATCGCGAAAATAATGTTGGGCACGGCATGGGGCAAGAAAGCGAAGAAATCGAAGAGAAAGCGGCCGCGTATCTTCGAGCGCAGCACGACCCAGGCGAAGACCAGGCTCACGACCATGGTGATGGTCGGCGTTAAGAGCATCAGAATCGACGTGTTGCCCGCGCCGCGCATGACTAGCTCCCAGGGGAGGCCGACATAATTTTGTAAAGAGGTCCGCGCGATGGCGTCAACCGACGGCATCTCAAAGTATCTCAATAGCGAAGCCCAGAGCAGCATGGCCAATGGAATCAGCTTGCTGAGAATCAGATAAACGCCAATGAAGAGCCAGGCGACAATGGCGCGCTTGCCGAGCCGGACGATTTTGGGCTGATAGGCTTTGCCGGTGATGACTTCGTACTGATGGCTGCGCTTCTGCACGCGCGCGTACCACCAGCCGAGGATGGCGGCGAGAATAATACCGATGATGCTGAAGGTTGCGCTGGCGCCATATTTGGGCAGCCCTTCCTGCGGGCTGACCATCAAATACATGTAGGTACTGAAGGTGAAAATGCGGTTGGACCAGCCGATGATCGCTGGCACGTCGAAGGCGGAAAGGCCGACGGTAAAAATGTAAATGGCCGCGGCCAGCACACCGGGCCAAATCAAAGGAATCGTCACGGTGGAAATCATCCGGGCCGTGCTCGCGCCGCTGGCTTCGGCGGCTTCTTCCAGTTTGGGGTCCATGGCGCGAAACGCGCCGGCGGTCATAATGAACGCCACTGGCGTCAAGTTTAGTCCCTGCACCCAGCCCATGCCGGTGATCGTCGTGATACTTAGCGGCGCGTCGATGAAACCGAAAGTATCCTGAAGATACTGATTGACGATACCAATGCGCGGGTGGAGCAAGAATAGCCAACCCATGGCCACGGCAAAGCCGGGGATGAGCAGCCCGATCGTCATGAACGTGAGCAGGATAGTCTTGCCAGGGAAGTCGGTGCGCTCGACAAGCCACGCGGTCGGAATGCCAAAGAAAAACGACACCACCAAGGCGACAAACGAAAAACCGGCGGTGTTCCAAAGGACCTTATAAGTAAACAGCTCACCGAAAACGTTTTTGTAGTTATTCAGTGAGTAGTGATTGACCGCGTCTAGCAGCGAGCCTTCGAAGAAGCTCAGGTAGAAGACCACGGCAAGGGGCGCGAGGATCAACAGGCTGAAAAACGCCGCAATACCGACCATGAGCACGGCCCAGGGATCAGCGGTGCCGCGGCAGTTGCTAAGTATGCGATGGCGATGTTTCGACACGGTGAGATCAGCGTCTGCGGACCCGATCGGAAGGGCGACCCAACCGGTCGCCCCTACAACCCTTTTGCGGCCATGCTTTTCAGCGTCATTTCTGGCTGACGAGTTTGACCATCTCTTCGGAAACTTTTTCAATCTCCGGATTGTCGTTGACCCATTGCAGCGTCGGCACGAAAAACTTGACGCCGCGTTTTTCCATGGCGCGGACTTTTTGGCCGAGCTGTGATTCAGGGAAGTGATACAAATCGGAAAAATCGCTTTCCCACAAAAGCTTCTGCCCTTCTTTGGTGAGCATGAAGGCGGCAAACAGTTTCGCGGCGTTGGGGTGTTCGGCGTTCTTGGGCACGTTCAAATAGAAATGGCGCACCATGGCGGCGTCGGATGGAATGACATGTTCCAGCGGTGCGCCTTGGGTTTGTAGCTCGAAGGTTCGGGCGCCGTTGCAGTCCATTACCAGGGAGAGAAACTCGCCGGTGACGACGCGCTCCATCTCATTGCAACGGATCAGACCAGCGATCTGCTTGGAGAATTGTCTGACGTAGTCGAGGGCCACGTCGCGGCCCCAGAGTTCTTTAGCGGCGAGCAGATTCAAACCGGTAACGTAGGGCGTCGACGCGATCTTGCCTTTCCAATACGGTTTCAAGAAATCTTTCAGACTCTTCGGCGCTTCATTTTTCGGCACCCGCGCCTTGTTGTAGGGCGTGCCCGGCAGGCCCGAATAGACCCGCAGGCTCTGGCTGTCGCCTTCGACCATTTGGTTGGTGATCCGGCCGGGCAAAAGCTTTTGCCATTCCACCGGCTGGAAAATTTTCCGGTTGACCAGCGGCACGAGGTAACTCTCCGAGCCGATGTAGAGGTCGGTGACGGCGGTTTGTCCGGCGGCGAGCTCGGTGGCGATCTGGCTGCCCATGGCGGGCATCGACGGCCCTGGCGTAAAGCCGATTTTGATATTGGTGCCGTAGGTTTTGTTGAGCAACTGCTCGTAGAGCGCCATGCGCTTGGTGCCGCCGAGTGTGCCTTCGCCCCAGCTGAGCTTGAGCGCGCCTTCTTTGGTGGCGTCCTTGATCAGTGCCTGCATGGCGGGTGACCATTGGGATTGGGCCGCGTTGGCGCTGACCGCGAAGAGCAGCAGGGTGAATAAAGACAGGGACAAGATTCGTAATCGTTTCATGATTGCTCCTGGCAAAAACCTTCGTGGTCTATACCTACCCAATGGTTTCCTGTCAATCTGAACCGCAACGGTTGCCGATGCGAGCAATTTGATAGTACAGAGGAGCTAACGCCAAGCGGGAGGCTTTATGCGAGTGATCGATTGCGATGCCCACGTCGAAGAATGTGTCGAGACCTGGCAATATCTCGATCCTGAGTTTCATTTGCTCCGGCCGATCCCTGTGACGTTTCCCGAGGACACCTGTTTTGGCTGGCACAATGCGGCGTGGGTCATCGACTACAAGCTGCGTTTCTTTGCCGCCAGCCCGACCACCATGGCGCGGGCGTCCAAAAAAGATGTCTCGATTCCGGTGCAGGAGATGCGCGACGTTAAAACCCGCTTGCGTCACATGGATGAGCTGGGCATCGACACGCAGGTGGTCTTTCCGTCGATTTGGCTCGGCTGCCTTGCCGAGAATGTCGAGCTCGAAGCGGCGCTGGCACGCAGCTACAACCAATTTATGGCGACCCAATGCGCGCAGTCGGATGGTCGCATTTACTATGTCGCCATCGTGCCCTGGCGCCGGCCGGAGATGGCAGTCCAGGAGATTCGCCGCGTCAAATCGCTCGGCTCTGCCGCGGGCGTGTACGCGCGCGGCATCGAATGGGACCGGCCGATTACACACCCGGATCATTGGCCGATCTTTGGCGAAGCCGCCGCGCAGGATTTGCCGGTGACGGTCCACGTCGGCAACGGTTCGAGTCCGATGATCCGTGAGATGCTGCAAAGCGTGCCGCGTCCGGCCTACGACGACGGCCGGCCGCACATTCACCCGCTTGGCAATGGCTTGGTCAGCGGGCCCTACGTGCTCTATGCGTTTCAGCAAATACTCGGCTCGACGCTGCTCGATGACTTTCCCAAGCTGCGCGTGGCCTTTCTCGAAGCCGGCTCGGAGTGGACGCCGCGACTGCTCAAACAGTTGCGCGGCCGCAAGAGCGGCAAGATCGATCAGTGGCTGGCCGAGCGAGTTTTCGTTTCCTGTGCCATGGACGACGATCTGCCCTACATCATCTGCAAGAACGGCGAGGACTTTCTAATCACCGCGACGGACTTTCCGCATGGCGATGCCTTCAGGCAGGATCAACTGGCCAATGGCTTGAAAGCTCGCGGCGATTTGAGCGATAGGACGATCGAGAAAATACTGGACAAAAATCCGTCGCGGCTGTTTCGCTTGTGAACGCAGCCTCTTTGTCTGAACTTTGCGCCTTTGCGCGAGATATTTCCGTGAGGTTCTTGTGAAATTTGCTCACTTCTCCCACGTATGGAACAAGCCCGGCATGAATGCTGCCGAGCGCTACGATCAACTGTGGCGCGAGTTGGCGTTGGCCGATGAGCTGGGCTACGACTTCAGTTTTTGTGTCGAGCATCATTTCAATCCGCGTGAAAGCTGGATGCCGTCGCCGTCGATCTACTGCGCCATGGCGGCGGCGCACACCGAGCGGCTGCGCATCGGCACCATGGGCAACATCGCGCCGCTCTACGATCCTTTGCGCATCGCCGAAGATGCCGCCGTGCTGGACAACGTCATGCATGGTCGTTTGGAATTGGGCATTGTGTCCGGCATCGTGCCCGATTTCTTCGGGCCCTATCGCGCTGATTTTCAGAACAAGCGTGCGTTGACGGAAGAGGCGGTCGTCGCGGTCAAGCAGGCGTTGTCCTGTGATGGCCCGTTCACTTTCAAAGGCGCAATCCGCGAATACAACAATGTCACAATGGCAGTGAAGCCTTTGCAAAAACCCCATCCGCCCATGTGGGTCAGCTCGCGCGATGCGAGCACGCTGGCACTGTTGGCGCGCGAAGGCGTGCACACGGGCTATTTGTTTTTGGTGCCACGCGAAGATGTCGCGCCGCGCTATCGCGAGTATCTGCGCCTGTGGAAAACAGCCGGCCACGCCGGCAAGCCGGATATCGGCTATTGGATTTTAGTTTACGTCGATGAAACCGACGAAAAGGCGATGGCGAAAGCGAAGCCGTTGTTTGAATATTGCTTCACCCATGTGTTCGGCACCCGCGCCGAAGGCGGCGTTGGCTACCAACGCTTGGCGGAGAATCATCTGAAACGCGGCGACCCAGGCGGCGCCGAGATCGCGCGCCACGCCATCGATGCCGAATGGATGCGCGACCGCCATCTGGCGTTCATCGGCTCACCGAAGACAGTGGTCGAACAAATCAAAGCCGCTGCCAGCGAAGGCGTGTTTAATACGGTAATGGCAGAGTTCAACATCGCTAGCATCGGCGAGGAAGACTTGATGCGATCGATCGAACTGTTCGGCACCGCGGTGATACCGGCACTGCGCGGTTTTGAGCCGTATTAAAGACGAAAAAGAATGGCCGCAATAAACGCGAAAGGCGCAAAAAAGATCTGCTGTTTTTGCGTTTTTTGCGGCTATTCTCTTATTTTCTTTGCAGGTTTTTGATGAAGCCGCTCGTTTCGAGCTCGCGCACTAAACTGTTGTCGATGTATTTTTCCGGTGTGATGTCTTTGACCGCCTCTTTCGGCTGCAAATCGAGAATCGTTTGCACGGACTCGGCGCGCACGTAGGGCACCTCTTCCCAGACGGGAGCGAAGGATTGGTAGGCTTCCTTGGCAAAATCCTGCCGGACCTTCAGATGTTTCATCAGTGACGCGATGGCGATCTCGGGTTTCTGTTTGATTACGTTCATGGCTTCGACGAATGCTTTGACGAGGTTCATTACGATCGGCCGCTGCGACTGCAGGTAAGCGCGCCGGACAACGATGGCGCCTTGTAAGAGGGGAATTTTCTGCGCCGCGAGATTTACCAATTCGTTGTAGCCCGGCCGCGGCGCCGATGATACCGCGGCATCGACCAAGCCTTTGTCGAGTGAGACGAACTGCTCCGGCTGCGAGCCGTGGTGCATGAACTTTACGTCCTTGTCAGTGATGCCGACTTTGCGCAGCGCCAAGCGCATGGTGGTATGCGACGCCGACGCCGGCGCGCCGAGGGCGATGGTCTTGCCCGCCAGATCGGAGATACTCTTTATCGGCGCATCTTTCTTGGTCCATACCGACAGCACCGCGTAGTTGGTCTGTGCCGCGACGAACGTAAGATCACTACCATTGAGGTTGGCCACCACCGCCTGCGCGCCGGCGTAATGGCCAAACTCCACCGCGCCACTGACGGTCGCCTGCACCGGCGTGGCGCCCCGTGCGTGCACAACGCGGACGTCGAGGCCGTGTTTGTCGAACAGACCTAAATCGTCGGCGAGCCAGATGGGTCCGTTGGCGGCGGTCAGCACGCCGTAGATCAATTTGACGGCGGGCTTCTTGGCTTGGGCCCAAAGGGCAGAGGGCGAAGCGCAAAGGCCAAAGAGGCAAAGGACGAGGAGAAGAATCTTCGTCCTTGCTGAGACGGTCTCGTAACGTAAAAACCTCTCCGCCGTGTCATCCTGAGCGCCAGCGAAGGCTCGGCTTGTTTGCACGTTCACATCAAGCAGATTCTTCGCCTTCGGCTCTGAATGACAGTTGCGGTGATTGTCATTTCGAGCCACGCGGCCACCTCACTTTGAAACTTTCAAAGAGTAAAAGTCGATGCAGTTGTCGCGCAGGATTTTTTTCTTGACCGGCTCCGACAAATCGCCGCGCTTTTGAAAGTGCGGTAGGTCGTTAAGAAACTCTTCCAGCGTCGGCCGCTCATGCGGGTAGTCCGATGGGTACAACAGCCGATCTTCCAGGCCGAGCCCGACAACGTAAGGAATCATCTTTTCTTCCAACTCGCAGGAAAAATAGATCGGGCAATCTTTGACGTATTCACTCGGCGCTTTCTTTAGCAGCGGCGCCTGGTGCGGAATCTTTTCCCATTTTTCGTCGCAGCGTTCCATCAGGTAAGGCACCCAGCCGACGCCGGCTTCGAGGAACGCCATCTTCAGAGCCGGAAAACGCGCCGGCGCGCCGTCGAGCAGATAGCTGGTGAAGTGGATCTGCTGCGCCACCGCGTGCTCCATGACTAGAACTTTCACGAAGCTGTCGTAGAAATCCAGAGCCAATCCTTGGCTCGAACCGCCGTGAACGGCCAGCGGCACATTCAAGCGCACGGCGGTTTTGTAAAGCGGGTCGTAGATTTCGTGGCCGAGCCCCTTGGGTAGCCCCGCCGCGGGGATGACGCCGCCGACCATTTGCAAATCTTTGACGCAGCGTTCCAATTCTTCACAAGCCGCCGCGATGTCCTGCATCGGCAAGAGCGCAACGCCGAGGAGCCGCTGGGGCTCCTGCTGCAAGTATTCGCCGTAGAGATAATCGTTATAGGCGCGCGCCACGGCGGCGGCCCATCGGACGTCTTTTACGTGCGCCATCGCCAGACCGACCGTCGGATAGAGCACCGAAGCTTCAACGCCCGAAGCGTCGAGAAACATGCGCCACTTGGTCAGGCCAGGAGTTTTGTCGGAAGCTTTGCGCGTGCCGCGCGGCCAGCCATCGAGCGACGGGAACAGCGCGGTGTGGGCACGCCGGCCTTCGAAGGGCGGCGGCAAATATTTGCGCAGCTCTTCGTCGGTTTCGATGACGTGGCCGTCGGCGTCGATGGGGGCGTAGGTGGACATCGGAGATGATTCCAGATTACAAATTCAAAATTCCAGATGGAGCGCTATGCCGATTCCAAATGATAGAAGCGCGCGACGTTGTCGTGCATCATTTTCTTCTTCACGTCTTCGGAAAGATCGGTGCGTTTGCGGATGCCCTTCACCGTGTGCGGCCAGTCGCCGTCCCAGTGCGGGTAATCGGACGAGTAGAGAATCGTGTCTTCCAAGCCCCAGCGCATGGCGTCGGGAATGGTTTTTTCCTCGCACTCGACGCCGAAAAAGATCTTGCCGCTCTTGACGTACTCGCTCGGCAGCTTGGTGAGGTAGGGCGCTTCGTCTTTGCCGCGCTTCTCAACCTCTTCATCCAAACGATCCATCATGTAGGGCACCCAGCCGATGCCCGACTCTAAGTAGGCGATGCTCAGCTTGGGGAAGCGTTCGAAGACGCCGCCGACGATGGTGGCGATCATCGCCATCATCTGCTCGGCCGGATGATCGATGGTGTGCGCCGAGAGAAATTTGCGAAAGCGCTGGCCGCCGAGGGAATCGCCGGAGGTGCCGGTGTGAAAGCCGATGCCGACGTTCAAACGCTCGGCGGCGGCGTAGATCGGATCGTAGAACTCATCGCCAAAGTCAGGCATCTGCGGCAAATAGGTCGGCAGCACGCCCGCCACCGCACCGCGCTCTTTGACGGCGCGCTCAAGCTCGGCGCCGGCGGCTTTGGGATCCTGCGGCGCCAAGAGCGCGACGTATTTCAAGCGCGCCGGATCCTTCTTGCAAAAATGATGGAGCCAATCGTTGTAGGCGCGCGAAATCGCCGTGGCGTAGTCGCGCTCGTGCAATGCGCTTACGTGCAAGCCGGCGGTCGGATAGAGCACCATGACGTCGATGCCATCCTGCTCCATGGCGGCGAGCTGGTCTTCCGGTCCTTCAGGTTTCTGCCCCAGCTTGCCGCGCAGGTCGCGGTCGAACTCGTCGTTGGGAAACAGATTGCGCCGCTGCCAGCGCGGCTCTAAAAACTCGCGCATGCCGGCGTTGGACTCGCGCACGTGGCCGTCTGCGTCGATGACTTTGTAGTTCGCCATGGGACCCTCCTTCGTGGTTTGTGTTGCAGATTGGGATTCACCACGAAGGCGTGAGGATCACGAAGGTAAAAAAAGAAAAATAATTATCTTTTTCTGAACTTCGTGTCCTTCGTGTCTTCGTGGTGAATAATTTCTTGCGTCTCACGATCACTTATTCAGTGCTGCGAAAACCTTTTCCGCCGTGATCGGCAAATCCAACACGCGCACGCCGCAGGCATCGGCCACCGCGTTGGCGATTGCCGCCGCCGTCGGCACGTTGGGGATTTCGGCGATCGCTTTGCCTTGATAGGGAATCGGACCTGCCGGGGTTTCCATCAACACGGTCCTGAGCCTCGGCACGTCGGCGACGCTGGCCATCTTGAATTCGCCCAGGTTGGCAGTGGGCATTTTGCCGTCGACCAGCGAATTGTCTTCCATCAGGGCGAAGCCGACGCCGTTGACGACGCCGCCGTCGATCTGCCCTTGGTAGCTCAGATGATTGAGCACGGTGCCGGAATCGTGCACGGTGGCGAGCTTGGTTACTTTGACTTGCCCCGTGCCGGGGTCCACTTCCACTTCGGCAACTTGAGTCGCAAACGAAGTTATCGGCGCGCGCGACGGTTCGTAGACACTCAGATGGGTGAGCGCGCCGCCGTTTTGCTCCGCTGCCAATTTGCTTATTTCAGCAAAGGACATGGCCTTGCGCCCGGGCACCGCATAGCGTCCTGCGGATGGCTTGATGTCGTCCGGGTTACAGCCGACCCGCGCCGCCGCCAAGGAAAGTATTTTTGCTTTGACCTCGCTCACCGCCTGATACGCCGCGGTGCCGACGCTGTTGGTCGATTTGCTGCCGCCGGTGCCGGAATCGTAGGGCGAATTGTCGGTGTCGATGACCTTGATTTTTACCTGGCCGCGCTCGATGTCGAGCACTTCGCTGACGATCTGCTGCACGACCGTGTGAATGCCCGGGCCGACGTCCGGCACACCGAGGTTGACCGAGACGCTGCCATCGGCTTCGATGGTAATCGCTGCGCCGGACTTGCCGGCACCCGACGGCCGTTCATAAACCGCCACGCCGCGCCCGACGTTTTTGCTTTTGCCTCTGTGATAGCCCGAGACTTGCACGGCCTTCTGCAGAGTTTCCCGCGCGACGATGCCCTGCAGCTTTTGTCCAAAGGGTGTCGGCTCGCCGTCGCGCAGCAGATTTTCCAAGCGATACTGCACCGGGTCTTTGCCGAGCTCGCGGGCGATGATGTCGATTTGCGATTCCATGGCGAAGGTCGTCTGCGGGCTGCCCGGCGTGCGCGTCTGCGTGCAGGGAACTTGATTGGTGTATGCGCACAGGGTCTCGACTTGAATCGCCGGAATCTTGTAGTAGCTCGCCACCCGCCGCGGCCCCTGCACGGTGACCTCCGCGTTGGCTTTAAGCCCGGCATAGCCGCCGCCGCTAAATACCGCGCGCGCTTGCAGGGCGCAGAGCTTGCCCGCTTTATCAACCCCGGTGCGCAGCGTGATCACCGCCGGATGGCGATGCGACACCGCGGTCAGCTCTTCGGTATATTCGAGCACCATGCGCACCGGCTTGCCGGTCTTTTGCGCGAGGAAATAGCAGACCGGCGCTTCGGTGACCGAAGTCTTGCCGCCAAAGTCGCCGCCCACGGGCAGGATGTGCACCTTGACGTTGGCCGGGTCGAGGTTCAAATCGCGGGCGAAACGATCGCGCAGCGAAAACGGCGCCTTGTTCGACGCCCAGATTTCCACCTTGCCGCCGTCATGAATCTTGACCGTGCAGGCATGCGGCTCGATGTAGCCGTGAAAACCGAGCGGTGTGCGAAAGGTGTGCTCGAAGACGCGCGCGGCGTTCTTGAAAGCCGCCTCGACGTCGCCGTTGGACCATTTGCCGTAGGACTGCACGTTGGGCAGCTCGAGCTCGCACTCTGGCGCGTTCTTATATTGCTTCGGGTTGTCGTGCAGCACCGGCGCGCCGGGGCGCGTCGCGTCCACCGGGTCGGTGACGTAGGGAAGCTGCTCGTATTGCACGTCGATCAAATCCAAAGCGGCTTCGGCGATTTCATCGGTGTCGGCCGCCACCGCGGCCACCGGCTCACCCACGAAGCGGACTTTGTCGATGGCGAGCAGCGGCATGTCCTTCATGCGCAAGCCGACATAGACCGGGCCAACGTCCGCGCCGGAGATGACGGCACGCACGCCGCGCAGCGCCAACGCGCGCGATGGGTCGACCTTTGTGATGCGCGCATGGGGATACGGGCTGCGCAAAATCTTCGCCGCCAATGTGCCGGCGAACGGCAGATCCGCCGCGTATTTCAAATTGCCGGTAACTTTATCCGCGCCCTCAATCCGCGGCACCGCTTTGCCAACGTTTTTGTAAGCCATGGTTCTCCTGTTTGGGTTATTAGGGTTCTGAAGACGCTACATAAATAGGTTAGTTGGTGGGGGAGGGTCAAGGGCAAGGATAGCTAAGATAGACTCACCACGAAGACGCGAAGTGCACGAAGTTCGTCGTAGGGGCGACCCTTGTGGTCGCCCTCGGAGGGCAGGCACAAGGCCTGCCCCTACAAATTTCGTTTGTGCCCTTCGTGTTCGTCGCGGTGAAAAACTTCCTTCCGCACTCTGCGCCCTTTGCGTCCTCTGCGCGAGAAAATTTCCCGATCTATACCCCGCCCGGTTCCAGCGCGCCTTGCGGCGGAATCTGCTGTGTGTAGCACCACGCCGGCATGCTGCTCCGCATGCCTTCGGCGGCCAGGGCGGCTTCGTAGGTTTTGCGGATTTGCGGATCTTCATCGACGTAAGAGATCGCGTTGCCGCCGTCGCGCGTGTCGACTGCGCCCACATCGGCAGCGTCGCCGCCCGGTGCACCGCCGCGGCGAAAACCCGGGCCGTAGGGGCCGTCGAAAACCAGCAGGCGCAGACCGTCGGGGTGGGTGCCGAAGTGTTGATGGAACCAGTCGCCGCGCATCGGCGCCGCGCTGATCATGCCCACCGGTTCGTAGGTTTGCTTTTTGACTTTGTCGGCGTGGCCGGCTTCCCACGGCCGCATGCCTAGGGAATCAGGCCAAGTGTAGCTGTAGCCTTTGCCTTTTATGCAGACGAGAATTGCGCCCGACGCGTGTTTGTGCGCCTTGGAATATTGGCCAGTGCGGTACTGGCCGATCTTCATGTAGAAGTTAGCACCCGCCATGTGCGGCTCGATGCGCCGATAGTCGAACGAGCGCCGATTGTCGCGCGGTAGCTCGCAGGTCAGAATGTCGGGAATAATATTGGTCTGGCGCATCGCCAGGCCGCGCACCGGGTCGGCGTAAATGTCTTCCACCGGTTTGAAATAATCATTCGAGGCATCGAAGCGACTGGTAAATTCGTACGGGCAATTCATCACGAACTCGGCTTCGCGAAGAATGTTGATAACGTTCGGCGCGGTCGTTGCGGCGAGCAATAGCGCCGGCGCGGACGACGCGTTGACGATGCGATGCCAGGCGTTGAGTGGAATTGCGAAGAGCGAGCCCGGCCCCCATTCGAAGGTCAGCTTCTTCGAGTTCTCATGCCAGACTTCGGTGGTGCCGCGTCCCTCGACGACGTAGAAAACTTCTTCATAGAGATGATGCTCCGCACTGAGCGCACCGGCACCCGGCACTTCGACAACGTACAGGCCGTACATACCCTCGGTGCCGAGTAGTTGGATCGCGACGCCGCGTCCGCCCATGCGCTTCCACGGCGCGAGCGGCAAGTCCTGAATTTTGTGCACCCCGATATCGCGATGAATCGACAAGCCCTGCGCCTCCATGAACAGATCGTAGGGCGATTTGGGATTTTTCCACTTGCCGAAGCCGGCTTTCTTGCCGACGGCCGGCTCGTTCCATTCGAACAATTGTGCATTCGGTTCGACGCCCATAAAACCTCCGGTTTGGCTGAAAGCATGGAGTATGGAGCCGCGAGCCAGAATGGCTGTGCCTCCGCGCCTTGCTGCTTGTGTGCCTATTGAGTGATCACCTGAGCCCCGATTACTCCAAGTGAACGCGATTGTCCAGCCTAGATTCGCATATTAGGATTTCACGACGAAGCACCCAGCGCGGCACAACCGAAACCGAGTCGGACAAGAGAGTTGACCACGAAGTCCCGGTCGTGGCTAGTGCTCGTGTTCGAACGGACGGACGAGCACGAGCAACGATCACGAGTCACGAATCTGATCTTCGTGTCCTCCTTCGTGGTGAGTAAGCTCCGTTCATTGACAGCTCGTTCGCCGATCGGATAGTTTCGCCGCCATGAAGCGCAGCACCGACCGCATCCTCACCACTCATACAGGCAGCTTGCCGCTGCCCGCGCTGGTGCGCCAGGCGCACGGGGCCAAGAAGCGCGGTGCGGC
The DNA here is from genome assembly GCA_016874755.1 of Deltaproteobacteria bacterium. Taxonomy (NCBI): domain Bacteria; kingdom Pseudomonadati; phylum Myxococcota; class Myxococcia; species Deltaproteobacteria bacterium. The sequence continues at coordinate 19,476 of VGTH01000035.1, forward strand.
TTACGATCAAAGAGTTGTCGATTCCACGTTAACCACGGCCATTGATGACATTGTCCGCCGTCAAGTCGAAGTCGGCGTCGACGTCGTTGGCGACGGCGAGTTGAGCAAAACTTCCTGGAACGATTACGTCGTCCATCGCGTCAGCGGCCTTGAGCGAAGGCCGCGCTCGCGCGCGGTGAGCGCCGAGCCGTGGAGCGTCTCGACAGGCATCACTCGGCCGCGCGAGAGCGGGCTAGTGCGGCGCGAGATTGACGGCGCGCCGCGCCATTACCGCACCGACATTGCTGAGTTCTATGACTTGGCGCGCACCCAAAGCGACGCCCACGACAACGATGGCATGACCTATTTCTGCGCCGGGCCACTGGGCTGGAAAGATTTCGCCGCCGTCAAAACCGACATCGCGCGCCTGCAAGCGGCCGCGCGCAGCGCACAGCCGCACGATGTCTTCATGTCGGCGCTTTCCCCCGGTTGCTTTGCGCGGTTTTTCAAAAACGAGCACTACCCCAACGAAGAAACCTACATGCAGGCAGTTGCTGACGTGATGCGCGACGAGTACCAGGCGATCGTCGACGCCGGTTTTGTCTTGCAGCTCGACTGCCCAGACCTGGCTTCGGGCGCCAACACCGACTATGCCGATTTGAATGTTAGAGAATTCCGCAAGGTGATTGAGCAACATATCGAGTGTCTCAATTACGCGCTCAAGTCGATTCCGCAAGAGCAAGCGCGCATGCACGTTTGTTGGGGCAACTACGCCGGGCCGCACCACCGCGACATCGCGCTGATCGATATTATCGACATCGTGCTCAAGGCCAACGTCACCGGCATTACGATCGAGTCGTCCAACCCGCGCCATGGGCATGAATGGCAAGTTTGGCAAGACGTGAAGCTGCCCGAGGGGAAAATTCTTTTTCCCGGCGTGATCGACGATATCAGTCTGTCGATTGAACATCCCGAGCTGGTCGCCGAGCGCTTGGTGCGATTCGCCAAACTAGTCGGCAAAGAAAACGTCATCGGTTGCACCGACTGCGGCCTGCGCCATTTGCCGGATGCGAATCTCGCATTGGCGAAACTTTATGCGCTAGCCGAAGGCGCGCGGCTAGCGAGCCAAGAATTGTGGAGATAGAAGATCCGGATTTTCTCCCGCAAAGCATGCCCTGAGCGCGGACGAAGAGGCGCTAAGGCGCAGAGCGGCAGAGCCGCAACCAACAGAATTCGGAGGATTTACCACAGAGCACACAGAGGTCACAGAGGAGGGAGACAGAGCTTCGGATTTTTTCAAAATAGTTTTTCTCTCTATCTTTCCTCTGTACTACTCTGTGCCCTCTGTGGTGAGTTTTTTCTGAAGAAGATTCGTCGCAGCTTGCGAACAACTTCGACTATTGCGAACGCCAGACGCTCGACGCCAAACGCCCAGGCTCGAAACCCGAAATCCCCCTAAAAACCTGCCCATCGCTCAAAAACTGTAAGCAAGTTTTACAACTCCGCGGGTCTGAGTAGCGTTTGGTTAAAGCTTTTTCACCGGGCGCTTAGATACTACTAAAGTAGCACTGTTGGTGCTTGACAGTCGACCGGGGGGGGGGGGGAAGAAGGGTGGGTGGTTTTTTGGCCGCTAGAACAGCGAGAACAATTGCCAGCAGACCGGCGTGCCGGAGAAGGGAGAGAAATATTTATTAGTTGGAGCAGTGGGAGTGTCGGAGCGAGGACAATCCACGATGTAAGTGCATTTGGGCGTAGAGAAGCAACAGCAATAACCCACAAAGGGACAACCGATGAAAATGCAAAGACTAATAGTTGTTTTGTTAGGGGCGATGTTATTTGCGTTGGACAACGGCTGGGCAGCCACGATAACGGCGACGCCGGCCAATATCGCCCAGGGCAACAACGAGACGGCGACGTTTAGCGGAATCGCGGCGCCGACCAATCGAGACTGGATCGGGCTGTACACACCGGCAGCCGCGAACACGGCGTTTCTGGACTGGATCTATACCAACACATGCAGCCGCAACGGCGGCAACAGCGTGCTGGCCAACGGGTCGTGCGGTTTTCCGATCGTCAATTCGATAGCCAACGGGACGTATCAGCTGCGGCTGTTTAGCAACAACGGCTACACGCTGTTGGCGACGAGCAACAATTTTACGGTAGGGCCGCCGCCCCCGGCGCGGTTTGTCGACAACGGGGACGGGACGATCAGCGACACGCAGACGGGACTGATGTGGGAGATGAAGCTGGCGGCGACGGACAGTCGGTGTACGAATGCGACGCAAGCCAACCGGGATATTCACTGCGTGAATAACCAGTATGTGTGGTCGGCGACCGAATTTAAAGCAGACGGAGATTTGTTCACCGACTTTCTGACGCAGATAAACCGAGCCGACGGGGCGTCGAACAACGGACAGACGCAGGGCCGCAAGAACTTTTCGGACTGGCGGATACCGACGATAGCGGAGCTGCGGGGGATCCTGCTGGCTAAATGTCCAGGTTCCCCTACGCCCTGCATTGACCCGGTGTTCGGACCGACAGCTTTGGGTTTACACTGGTCGTCTACTAACTTGGCCAATGTCCCGTCTTTAGTGTTCATCGTCAACTTCGTTGATGGTAACGCGAACAACGACACCAGTAAGCTTTTCAGTTTCTTTGCGCGCGCTGTGCGAGGTGGCCGGTGATCCTTCGATAACGGCCCAGGGGCCTACTCAGGAGGGCTTTTTTCTTCTTGGGTTATTTGAATATTTGACCGGGGTCTGGGGGGCTTGCCTCCCAGTCGGCTCATCAACTGAAATGCAGGCCATCCCTCGATACGCTTGCTTCGGAACCTAATCGGGATGGTCGGGTTTGTTTCCGATTTCCCGAGTAGCGAGCTTCCGAGGTCGCGTATCGAGGGAGCTATCGCAAATACTCCCTCGAGAGATCCAAAAGGGGTCAAATCCGCTCTTAGCTTTTACAGCTGACAGGCTGTCTACGACACCAATAGGAGAACTCACGGCGCCGTACCGAGGAGGTGCCCATTCCTCGCGAAGTCGAAGTTGTTCTTTTCAGATCTGCGTGCGTGGTCGAGCGATGCGATGTTGGGTCCGGTTTGAAGTCGCAACGAAAGCAACCCAAGCAAAGATTGCTGTCTTCATCTGCTCCGCCACGTTGCTGCGAAATGACGTGATCGATCAGGAAAGCGGCATAACCGCATAGGTCACGTCCGTGTGGAAGTGACAGGGGCTAGAGACGGATTCAGGGTGGAGCACTCCAATTAGTGATAACCTCTGGCTTGTGCGGCAAGTAAGCGCAAAAGCTGGGCGGTCGCGTAGCGCTCGACACTAATGTTTTCAAAATCGCGATCATTCGACCACAACGGTAAGTCGAGCGACCGAGCCAATGCGAGCGCGTGCGCGTCCTCCGGATCGCGGTGTTTCATGTCATCCACGGCGCGCGGGAGTTGAGCCCGGTAGGAGCTTAAAGGCTGAATTGTGAGAGGTAGCGGGTTCCACTCCATTTGAACGAGCTCGGTTTGCAAGCCGTATTTTCGTGCCATGAGCGGGATATACTCAACCACTTCGATCGGCGTTGAACTGGGCAACGTGGACTTCGAGCTTGAACTCAGTGATGACTCTCAGCACCGCCTTTCCGACCCGCGCGGAAAGCAGCACGTTGGCGTCAGCGACGACGCCTTCGATAGGCACTGAAGTCCTCTTTGAGCTTTTTTTTCGTTACTCCTGCGACCGATAAAGTCTTTGCGAAATGCTTACCGAGTACGGCTGCTAGTTGGCGCCGCAGATCATCAGGTAAGCGACCGGCATCGTCTAGCGGAACGTACACGCCTGAAACTCTGCCGTGGCGGGTCACTAATAGCGGCTCACCGCTAGCGAACAATACTCCCGTGTTGGCACGCAGTTCCCTAATACCGGTGACTTTCATGATTTCTCCCTTTCGCAGAGCGTACGCGGGTTGCTTGGAGCAGTCAATATTGTGTACACATCTTCCTATGAGACTCGATGCGGATCGGCGCATAAGCCACCCGCGGCTTTGCCAATTCCCGCCTGCGATGCTCTTCCGCCTCGGCTATCCCGGATCGCCGTTTGCCCACCAGAACATCCGGCTTGAGTGTGATACGTGCGAGAAACATCCAGCCATCATCCTGATTTCCTTATCCTGATTTCCTTTGCGCCGGCATGCCTCTGCGGGATATTGTGACCAAGTCTACGAGGGGAACTCCCATGAACGATAAGATCACCGACCCGCTGACGCCTGTGCCTATCCCCGAGCAAGTTCCAGCCAAAGAAGGCTTTGCCGATATCCCTGGCGCGCGGCTTTGGTATTGGGACACTGGCGGCAGTGGTGCGCCGGTGGTGTTTCTTCATCCCGCCACCGGCAGCGCGCTGATTTGGCTGTACCAGCAGTCGGTGTTTGCCAAGGCGGGCTATCGTGTCATCGCCTATTCGCGGCGCGATCATTACAATTCCAGCCCGACCACGGCCGAAGACCCCGGCACGGGTTCCGTCGATCTGAACAATCTTATGGAATTTCTCGGCGTGAGAAAATTTCACGCTGTTAGCTCGGCGGCCGGCGGCAGCGTGGCGGCCGACTTTGCGTTTTCCTACCCAGAAAAGTTATTCAGCTTGACGGTGTCCAGCAACAACCTGGCCGCGCGCAACGGCTACATCGCCGACATTGCCGAGCACATCCGCCCCGAGCAAGAAAAAGATCTGCCGCGTTGGTTCTGGGAATTGGGGCCGTCCTATCGCGCGGCCAACCCCGAAGGTGTGGAAAAATGGAACGAGCTTAACCGCCGCTCCGTAGTCAAAAGAGTCGCGCCACAGAAACGTGCCAACGAGGTCACGCCCGCGAAGCTGGAAACCTTGAAGGTGCCGACTTTACTTGTCACCGGCACCGCGGATTTGGTGACGCCGCCATCGATCATGCGCATGATCGCCAGCCATGTGCCGAACAACGAGTTGGTGATCATTTCGGAATCCGGCCACTCACCCTATTGGGAACAGCCGGAGGTTTTTAATCGCGCGGTGCTGGATTTTATTGGCCGGCATGCAAAATAGATTGACCTGGTGAGTCTGGCGTTATCGTGCCGATAACGTGCGGTTAAATAGCCCTGTCTGAACGAAGCCTGGGACTGGTTCGTCTGGAACCTACGGAAGACTTGTAGTACCTTCGTCGCGGGCTCAAACCAGTTAGTAGAAAGGTCACTGAATGATCCTGAATATTATTTTACTGACGCTTGCCCTTGCGCTTGGGATCGCCGGTCCGGCCAAGGCCCAGGAAGATCCTTTCAAAGACAGGACCCTCAAATTCATTGTCGGCTACTCGCCGGGCGGCACCTACGATCAATACACCCGCCTGATGGCGCGTCACATCGGCAAATATCTGCCGGGCAATCCGGCGCGCATCGTCGAGAACATGACCGGCGCCGGCGGGATCATTGCGGCGAATCATCTTTACAATGTCGTCAAGCCGGATGGTTTAACTGTGGCAGCCTGGGCATCGCCGTTGATTTTGCAGCACATCATGGGCAACGAGGCGATCAAGTTCGACGGACGCAAAGTCGGTTGGGTCGGCATTCCTGGGCCATACGATACCGCTTGTCATTTCGGCGCTCACAGCGGCATTCGCACGATGAACGATTGGATCAACTCGAAGCGGCCGTTGAAGATTTCTTCCATCGGTCCCGGCACCAGTCTTTCTGACGTGCCGAAGCTGTTGAAAGCAGCGCTGAACTTGCCGCTCGAAATGGTCGAGGGTTACAAGGGCGGCTCAGAGGCGCGCCTCGCTGTGGAGAGCGGGGAGGTCGATGGGCTGTGCGCTTCGTGGCAGGCAACCAAAGTGAGTTGGCGCAGTCAGATGGAAGCAGGCAAGATTCACGTCGTGCTGCAAGCGACGTTCACATCGCATCCGGACTTGAAGAAAGTTCCGCTGGCGATCAACTACGCCAAGACTGAAGAGGCAAAAACGCTTTTGAAAGTTGCCGACAACGTGCATGTCTACCAATTCCCGTTTTCGGTCGCGCCGGGCACACCGCCCGAGCGGCTGCGCGCTTTGCAGCAGGCTTTTGTGAATACTTTTCGTGACAAGGAACTGGTCGCCGAAGCGAACAAGGCGCAGCTCGAAGTTGAACCGATCGACGGGGTTACGACGGCCAAGACATTTAATAGCTTGTACGATTTAAGTCCGGCGTTGATTGCCAAGTTGAAAGATATTTTGATTCCGAAGAGATAAGCGGAAGAGTTTCGCCGGCAGCGAAAAGCGCGCGCTGGGGTCTTCGGAGCCCTTCGACAGGCTCAGGGCAAACGGTCAAACGCATTCTTAGTTCGGGGTGACGGACGAAAGCTGGAGACAGGCTATGGCTAAGATCCGATTTGCATTAATAGCTTTTGTTGCGGCGTTCGCACTTGCCAGCGCTGCCCATGCCATCGAAGTGGGCGACAAGGCGCCAGATTTTGAACTGACCAGCACGCAGGGCGGCAAACTCAAACTCAGCAGTTTTCAGGGCAAGAAAAATGTCCTGATCGAATTTTACGTGCTCGACTTCACACCGACTTGAATTCAAGAACTGTCGTCCAGTCGGGACGACTATTCGAAATTCCAAGAAGTCGACGCTGAAGTCATCGGCATCAGCGGCAATCTGAGTTTTTCGCAGAAAGCCTTCGCCGATTTTCTCAAGCTCACATTTCCATTGCTGAGCGATTATCCGGACATGAAAACCACTGAGACCTATGGCGTGCTCAACCCGCAGTCCAAGTTGGCGACGCGCTCATATTTTATTGTCGATAAGCAAGGGATCATTCGCTACAAGAAAGTTCAGGGGCGCGGCGAAGCGTTGGTGGCCAACGATTTGTTGGTCGCTGAGATTAGAAAGATCAATCAGGGGCACTGAAGAAGAAACACGGCTTGGTCTTCGTTGTCATGCTGAGCGATAGCGAAGCATCTGCTGGCTAGCGACTAAGGCAGATGCTTCGGCGGACCTCAGCATGACACAAACGCAACGGCGCTTTAAGGCACGACAATGAAAAAAGTGGTGGTCACGGGCGGCAGCGGCAACCTCGGGCAATTCGTCATTCGCGATTTGCTGGCGCGCGGCTATCAGGTGCTCAACCTCGACCGGGTGCGGCCGCGCGAAAGGCTGTGCATGACCTGGCTCGTCGACCTGCGCCACTCGGGGGATATCTTTGAAGCGCTGCGCGGCGCTTACGGCATGATCCATCTGGGCGCCTACCAGGCGCCCAATTGGGTTCCCGATGCGGAGACGCTGAGCAATAATGTGTCGGCAACTTACAATGTCCTGCGGGCGGCAGCGGACATGGGCGTGAAGCGGGTGGTTTTGGCGTCGAGCACGGCGGCGTTCGGATTTATTTACGCCTTCAAACTCTGGGCGCCGGACTATTTGCCGCTGGATGAAAAACATCCCTCCAAGCCGCAGGACTCTTACGGTCTGTCCAAGGTGCTTGGCGAGCAGATCGCCGACTCGATCGTCTCGGTGCACAAGGACATGACCGTGTCGAGTCTGCGTTTCCCTGGCGTCAACTTCGACCTCTCCTATGAAAGTTTTCGCGACCGTTGGAAAAACCCGGCAACGCGCACAAGCGGCTTTTGGACTTACATCGACGCGCGCGATGCGGCGATGACTTGCCGCTTGGCGTTGGAGGCCAAGTTCAAAGGCCACGAAGTCTTCATCGCCTCGGCGCCGAAGAACTGCATGATTCAACCAACTGAAGAGTTGGTCGCGCAATACCTGCCGCGCGGCGCCAAGTTCCGCAAAACCACCGGCACGCACTGGAGCTGCGTCGATGCGAGCAAAGCTGCCCGCATGCTCGGCTTCAAACCGCAGCATGTTTGGCAGGACTATCTTGCCGAAGGGCGCAGCGGCAAGTTCTAATCACGCCTTGACTTTTTCTGCTTGACGCCTGCGCGTCGTTTCAAATAGCTTGAGCCCACCATGAGCCGCCGCAACCGCGGCTAGGAGACAATCGAGCTATGGTAAGAATTTCGCTTCTTCTGATTGGCGGCTTTCTGTCGACGTTGTCTGCCAACGCCGTCGCGCAAACCGATTTCTACCAAGGCAAAACTATCCGCATTATCGTCGGCTATTCGCCCGGTGGCGGTTACGATGCGTTGGCGCGCATGCTGTCGCGCCATATGGGCAAATACATTCCCGGCCACCCGACGATTGTCGTCGACAACATGGCCGGCGCGGGGAGCCTGCTGGCAGCCAACTACGTCTACAAGATTGCCAAACCGGATGGCCTAACCATGGGCCATTTCAGCGGTGGCTTTGCCTACAGCCAAGTGACCCGCCAGCCGGGCATACAACTCGACATGAAAAAGTTCGTCTACGTCGGCGCGATGGCGCGCGACGAAAGCGCCATCGCGATTACGAAGGCGAGCGGCATCACCAGCATGGAGCGCTGGTTCGCGGCGAAAACACCCGTGAAGATGGGGACCACTGGACCGGGCGCGTTCGGCACCGACAATGTTTTGAAGATCGTCAAAGCCGCGCTCAACTTACCGATGCAAATCATCTCCGGTTACAAGGGCACGGCGGATATGCGTCTAGCCGCCGAGGGCGGCGAGATCGACGGCACAACTTGGGGCTGGGACACCATGCGCAGCGGTTGGCAGAAAGGGTTGGAGTCGGGCAACGTCGTCGTCGTATTGCAGACGGTGCCGAAGCCGTTTGCCGATTTGCCGAAAGTGCCCCTCGCCATCGATCTCGCCAAGACTGCCGAAGCCAAAGAATTGATCGAGTACGGCATTCACTTCCCGAGCAAAATCACCAAGACGCTCGCCGCGCCGCCGGGAACGCCGAACGATCGCGCGGCGATTTTGCAAAAAGCATTGCAGGAAGCGGTCAAAGATCCCGAGCTGATCGCCGAAGCGGAAAAAGCGCGCCTCGGCTTGGCGCCGGTCAGCGCCGACGAAATGAAAAAAACTATCGATGGTATTTTCAAGCTCGATCCGGCGTTGTTGGCACGGCTGAAGACGATCTTGTTTTGAGGCGTGCGACCTTGGGAAGAATGGGAGGAATGCGAAGAATGCGAAAAATGCTAGGACGGTTGCTGGCGTCCGCGATGGTTTTGACGACGGCGCAAGTGTGGGCTCAACCGAAACCTTTGGATGAAAACAAAGTCGCGGACTTTTACCGCGGCAAGCAGATTCGCATCGTCATCGGCTCGGGGCCGGGCGGAACCTATGACATCTACTCGCGGTTGTTGTCCAAGCACATGGGGCGGTTTATTCCTGGCAATCCGGCCATGCTCGTGCAATCGCGCGCCGGTGCCGGCGGTTTGATTGCCGCCAACACGATTTACAACTCCGAGCCGCGCGACGGCACCGTGATCGGCTCCTTCGGCGAAACCTTTCCGCTGCGCCAGGCGATGGGCGCGCCGGGCATACAGTTTGACTCGGCAAAATTTCACTGGATCGGCAGCGCCATCAACACGGCGATTGCCTGTGTCGCGCGCAACGATAGCGCGATTGCAGCTTTTCAGGATGCCATCGACGGCAAATCGTTCACGGTTGGCACCATGGCGCCGGGCAGCACGATCTACGACACACCGGCAATCATCAGCGCGACGTTCAATCTGCAGTGGAAACTAGTGCGCGGTTTCGAAGGCGTTGCGAATATTGTCAACGCCACCGAAGCCAAAGAGGTCGACGGCTACTGCGCCAGTTGGCTTGCCATGCTCACAACCGGCCGGCATTTGCAATTGATGGATGGCGGTGTGATCAAGCCGATTCTGATCATGGGCGACAAGACACCGGATCACTCACGGCTGAAACACATTCCTGCGGCTGAAGCGATTGCTAAAACCGACGAAGCCAAACAGTTGCTGCGCGCCATGCATGCGCCGTCGCAGATTACCAACCCGTACATGGTTCATCCCGGTGTGCCTAAAGAGCGGGTCGAAGCACTGCGCCGGGCGTTCATGACGACCTTTGCTGATGCGGAGTTTCTCGCCGACGCCAAGAGATCAAAACAGGAGTTCACGCCGTCGAGCGGCGAGCAGGTCACACAGATCGTGCAGTCGATCATGAACACGCCGGCGGCGGTGCTAACGAAGATGAAAAAAATTCTCGTGCAGTAAATTCCGCGCCGGTTGCGCCGATGATTTAACCGCAAAGAACGCAGAGAACGCAAAGGCGCGCGGTGCGGGCTCGGAATCGAAAAAGAATCGCCGCAAAAAACCCAAAAGACGCAAAAAAATTCGCATCTAGGGGCGGGTCTGAGACCCGCGCTCCGAGCGAGACGAGCCACGAAACAGACGAAGGTCGCGATGAAATTTGGCATTCACATTCTTCCCACTTACATGCCGCAGGTCGAGGGGCCGCTGCCGGACTTTTACCAGCAGATGTACGCGCAGATTATCGAAGTGGAAAAACTCGGCTTCGACCAGGCCTGGGTGACCGAACACCACTTTGGCGGCTACGGCGGGACTTTGCCGCATCCGCCGACGTTTCTCGCCGCGGTGGCGTGCAAGACGACCAAGATTCGGCTGGGCGTTGCGGTGGCGGTGTTGCCCTTGCACAATCCGTTGCAGGTCGCCGAGGCCTATGCCATGGCAGATGTGATTTCCAACGGTAGATTGGATTTCGGTATCGGCAAGGGCAGCGAGCCGGTGGAGTATCGCAAGTTCGGTTTGAATCGTGATGAGGCGACACCGCGCTTTATCGAGGCGATGGAGATTATTCGGCAAGCTTGGTCGGACGGGCCAATCAAGTTTCGCGGCGAATTTTACCACTACGAAAACGTCGACATTCTGCCCAAGCCGGTGCAGCGGCCGCACCCGCGCGTGTGGGTCGGGGCGACCCGCAGCGAAGAGACCTTTGGTTGGGCGGGCAAAAACGGCTACGACCTGATGACGGTGCCTTTCGTGCACCCGACCACCGATGCGCTGCGCGATCTGGTGCGGTTATACCGCAAAGAGCTTGCCGACAACGGCCACGACTTTGTCGGCCGCGACGTGCTCGGCAAGTTTCACATCTACGTTTCCGATAGCTTCGAGCGCGGCATGCGCGAAGCGGCGCCGTTCATGAAGAACTACTCCGACATCCATACCGCCGTCGATCCGGGTCGCAAGATCACCGAGCGCGACATCGGCTCGGACATGGCGCGCGGTTTTATCATCGTCGGCGACCCGGAGCGCTGCGCTGACACCATCCGGCGCTGGCAGCGGGAGGCTGGCATTACGGTATTCTCCGGCACGTTTCATTTCGGCGGCATGCCGCAGGAGATGGCGCTGAAGAGCACGCGGTTATTCGCCGAACGCGTGATGCCGGCTTTGGAAAGCCTGTGACGACAGAAAAGTAACTCTAGCGGTTCTGTTTGTTGGCGGCGGTCAGCTCGTTGCCGTTGGCGACGAAGGCGTCAGGGTAGCCGCTTGCCTGCAATTTTCTTTGCAACGCCTCGGCCTGCTTTTGGTTGGCTAAGTTGCCGACGCGCACCCGGTACCACATTTGCCCTCTGACCATGCTCTCGGTGAGGAAGGCGTCGTAGCCACGCGCGCGCAGGCGGCCGAGGACGTTGTTGGCTTCGGCGCGCTTGGTGGTCGCGCGCACCTGTACGTTCCACGGGCTCTGGCCGTTGTAGCGCAACACACCGGTCTTAGCAGCGGTTTTCTTTGCTGCTGCGTCATTTTTAGCGTCCCCTGCGGGTTGCTTTTTTTTGTTGCCTGCTTCGCCGGCTCGGCTGACTTTTGTTCCGCCTGTGCGACGACAAGTTGATCCTTGGCCGCCGTGTTTTGCTTGCCAGCCGGCTCTTTCGCTTGAACCTCCGGCACGGCTTGCAACTTGTTCGGTTCCGGCTTAGCGGTGTTGGCAGCATGGGTTACGTCGCCATGACGCTTGAAGATGTGCGCTCCGGCACGCCATGCGTACAAGCCGCCGATCATCACGGCGAGCACGGCGGTTGCCGCGGCCAGACCGCGCCAGGTGAAACGCGGCGCGGACACCGACGTCGCTGCTCCCGCTGTTTCTTCTTTTGGTAAAGGTGGTGGTAGCAGCAACTGTGGCTTCTTGCGCGGCGGCGGCGGATGAAAAGCGCTGGCGCCGCGATAGTTCCAGGAGCGCCACAGTTTTGCCAAGGGCAGCCCAGAGTCGTCGTTGAGGACCGGCTGGTACTCCGCAATCAATGCGCGAGCACGTGGCTCACGAACCTCCAAGCCACACTCTTCGAAGGTGAATCCCGTGGGTTTGAAACGCTCCAAGCGGAAACGTATCTCGCTTCTCAGCCGGAGCAGCGTCTCACGCAAATTGCCGGTTTGGCCGATTATCAGCTGGTGGCGAATATTATAGATGCCGTAAACACCGGACGTTGCCGGCGCGCGAGCGAGGATCGACTCCTCGCTGAACTGATAGAAGTGGCCGTTTCGTAACCAGGGCATCTTGTCGCTCTGAGTCTGCTAGCCAATATTGTCGAATGGCCCGGTGCGGATTGGTGCCAAAAAGTGCCGGCGACCCCAAGTCGATAACGTACGACAATAAATCAAGAATCAAATCGCTATTCAAGCTAAACTTGGAGGACAATCTTTTGACGCGGCTTTCGCGCCAAGCGGGTTTCATGCTAGGACGTGGCATGGATGAAAACAGGCCAGCGCCGCCAACGTCCCGCTCCATCAGTTTCCTACCTTTTTATTATGGCTGGTTTATTGTCGCCTTAAGTTTTCTTAGCAACCTGACGATGGCGGGTATTCGCTCCGCGCCGTCGGTGCTGATTCATCCCCTGGAAGCGGAGTTTGGCTGGAGCCGAGCGGCCATTTCCAGCGCCGCGAGCTTGAATCTTTTGCTGCTGGGTCTGTGCGCACCGTTAGGCGGCTGGCTGATTGACCGTTTTGGACCGCGCCGTATCATCCTTGGCTGTTTGGGGACCATGGGGCTGGGGCTGGTCAGCGTGACATTTATCCAAGAGCTTTGGCAGCTGATCATGCTCTGGGGCATTGTCCTGGGTGTGGCCACCGGCATCACGCCGGCGCTCGGCGCCAGTATCGCAAGCCGCTGGTTTGTGCACCGGCGCGGCCTGGCCATCGGCATCATGACCAATGCCAACGCCGCGGGCCAGATTGTCTACTTGCCGCTGCTGATGACGATGATCATTGCTAGCGGTTGGCGTAGCGCCTTGTTGGCAATGGCCGTTGCGTCAATGGTGCTGGTGCCGATCATTTGGCTGTGGATGCGCGACAATCCCGGCGAAGTGGGGCTGGAACCCTATCGTTCGGAAAAGCTCAGCGCTGCCAATGAGAAAGCGCGGATGTCCGCCCGCGGCGATATCCGGCCCATGTCGATTTCGGCGATTTCCGAGGTGTTCAAGACTTCCACGTTCTGGATCTTAAGCTGCTGTTTTTTTATCTGCGGGGTTACAGCCAACGGCTTGATCGGCACGCATCTGATTCCGCATGCCGTCGAGCACGGCATTCCGCAAGTAACCGCGGCAACGGTCGTGGGCATCATGGGGGGCGCGAGCTTTGTCGGCACGACGATTTCCGGTTATCTTGTCGACCGCATCGATCCGCGCAAAGTACTGGCAACGGTTTACGCGCTGCGCGGTTTGGCGCTTTTGATGTTGCCGTTTGTCACAGAGTCGGTGGGGTTGTTTTTCTTCGCGGTGCTCTACGGTTTGGACTGGTACGCGTCCGGCCCGGCGACGACCACGATCATCGCGCGCGTTTGGGGGGCCGACAAAGTCGGGCGGATTTTCGGTTTGGCATTTATGTTTCATCAAATGGGCGGCGCGTCCGCGGCCATTGGCGGCGGCTGGGTGCGCATGTATTTTGGCGACTATCAAAACGCTTTTCTCGTTGGCGGCTGCTTGGGGCTAGTCGCCGCTTGCCTCGCGCTGAGTCTGCGCCGAGTCGGTCGGGATGAACCGGCGATGCCGGTAACACCGCAGCCGGCGCATGCCTAGTGAAGGTTTCGATGCGCTACTTTTGGGCACACAATACTCGCGGCTCTGTGGTCGCGTCCTGGCTTGCGATATTAATTTTCTGGTCTCTTGCCGCGGCGCAGCCGAAGACGGCGCTGATTCAACTGTTTTCTGCGCCGGATGAATCGTCGTTGGTGGTCGAAACGCTTGGCAGCGGTGTCGAGCTGACACCGCTGGCGGAGACGATCGTGCCAAGTAGCGGCAAATGGTTTCTGGTCAAGACGCCGCTCGGCGCCACCGGTTGGATCAAAGCCGGGCCCGTTGAAGCGGCGGACAAAGTCGCGCGCTACTTTCAGGCGCTGCCGAAGGAGAACGTTACTATCGTTCCTGGTAGCGATGCACCGCAAAGCGGCGGCGGCAAAATAACCGTCCCTGTCAACGCCCGGGGCTCGCATGTGATCGTGCCGGTGACTTTTAACGGCAGCGTAACAGTGCCGATGTATCTTGACACCGGCGCCGGCCAAACGATGATCTCGAAGAAAGTGGCGGGCGAGCTGCGTCTGTTTCGATCCGGCTCCGATGTGCGGGTCGGCATTGGCGGCGCGGTGTCCGTTTCTACCGCCCAAGTGGAATCGGTGCGAGTGGGGGAGGCCGAGGTGGCCAATCTCAAAGTGAGCATCCATGACTTCGCTCGTGCCCCCGGGGTGGAAGGTCTTTTGGGTTTTGATTTCCTGCGTTACTTTCACGTCGCGTTGGACGCGCAAAAGCAGCAGCTCGAGTTGACGCCGCGGAAGTGATTCTTTCCCGCCACCAAAAACAAAAGAACGAAAGAGAGCGCAAAAGTGGCAAACGACTTAGAGAGAGATATGAACGATTGGCGCCTGGCCAGTGCGCCGCTGAAGCCTTTCATTACGCTTTCGCTGGCCTTGCTAGTGCTTTTGGGGGCGAGCGCGTGCGGCAAGAGCTCGAGCCCCGCAAAAGCCTTGCGGGTCGGTTTCGTGCCGGCCGAAGAGGCGCAGCAGATCATGCAGAATGCCCAGCCGCTGGTGGAGATTCTGCGCAAAGAGTTGGGTATGGAAGTGCAGCCCTTTGTCGCCACTGACTATACGGGCGTTGTCGAAGCGCTGCGCGGCGGCAAGCTCGACGTGGCGTTCTTGGCGCCGGCGTCCTACGTGCTGGCGAAGAACGAGGCCAACGTGCGCGTCATTCTCAAGTCCGAGCGCAAGGGCATTCCGTCCTACTATGCGGCGATCATCACGCGCGCTGACAGCGGTATCAACAAGCTCGAAGATCTGCGCGGCAAGACCTTTGCGTTTGGCGATTCGCTGTCGACCACCGGCAATGTTTTCCCGCGCAAGATGTTTAAGGAAAAGGGCATCGATCCGGTGCGCGACTTTAAACAGATTCTGTTTTCCGGCGGCCATGATGCCACAGTACTGGCAGTGCTCAATCGCAAGGTTGACGCCGGCGCGACCTATGCCAACTCACCCGACAGCAAAGACACCGCTTGGATACGCTACCTGAAAAATCCCGAGGACGTCAAACAGATACGCGCCATCGCGTTTTCCGAGGCGATTCCGGCCGACAACCTGGTGGTCAGCGCGACGCTCGACGAAGCGATCGCGAAAAGAGTCGAGCAAATCTTTCTCAACCTAAGCCATGATCCGGCCGGTAAGAAAATGCTGCGCGACCTCTACCAGATCGATGGTTTCGTCACCGCCACCGACAAAGACTACGACTCCGTGCGTGAAGCCTTCACCATCGCCGGCATCCAACTCAAAGAAGCGCTGCAGAAAAAAAAGAAGTCGTGACCATTCTCGAAATCCGCGACCTGCACAAGTCCTACAACGCGCATACACAGGTTTTGCGCGGGGTCAGTGCCGCCATCGAGCAGGGGGAGTTTGTCGGCGTCATCGGGCTCAGCGGCTCGGGCAAATCGACGCTCTTGCGCTGCATCAATCGCTTGATCGAGGCGAGCGCCGGCGAGATACGCATTCCGCGCGCGCTCTTGGACGGCGGCAGCAACGGCGCGCTGGTCGATGTTCTCAAATTGAATAGTCGGGAGCTGCGCCACCTGCGCCGCAAAGTCGGCATGGTGTTTCAGCAGTTCAACATCGTGAAACGTTTGTCGGTGATCGATAACGTGCTATCTGGCGGGCTCGGCTACCAGCCGGGGCTGCGCAGCGCCCTGCGGCTTTTTTCCCGTGAGGAAAAACGCCAAGCGCTCACGAATCTCAAACGCGTCGGCTTGCTCAGCCATGCCTACAAGCGCGCCGACGAGCTGAGCGGCGGCGAGCAGCAGCGGGTGGCGATCGCGCGCACGCTGATGCAGCGGCCGGCGATTATTCTCGCCGACGAGCCGGTGTCGAGTCTCGATCCGAAGCTATCGCGCGTGGTGCTCGATATTCTTAAACGGGTCTGCCGCGAAGACGGCATCACGGCGCTGGTGAGTTTGCATACGCTCGAATTGACGCGCGAGTACGCCGACCGCGT
Organism: Deltaproteobacteria bacterium; assembly: GCA_016874755.1. Lineage (NCBI taxonomy): Bacteria > Pseudomonadati > Myxococcota > Myxococcia > Deltaproteobacteria bacterium. Next base: position 35,818 of record VGTH01000035.1, read on the forward strand.
CATCGGCCTGAAACAGGGGCAAATATTTTTCGATGGGCCCGCAAAGGACCTGACGGAACAGGTGGTCGATTCGGTTTATCAACGAAAAGAATAGGTTGAAGAAAAGAGGTTATGCACCACGAAGGCGCGAAGGACACGAAGTTCGGATAAGAATAGCAATATCGGGTTCTTTGCTTTCCTTCGTGAACTTCGTGTCTTCGTGGTGCAGCGAATCCGAAAGATGAGTGACCGCTGTGGATAGAATAGCATCAGCGAACGCGGACATTTTCCGTGAAGCGCCGCCGGCGCCCAAGCGCGGCCGGCGTTTTTTCTTGTACTTGGTGTTATTTCTCATTGTCCTTGTCTGGTCCTTCCAGGGCGCCAAGATTCGTCCCGGCGAATTGATCGAAGGGATTCCGCAGATCGGCGCCACGCTTGCGCGCATGTTGCCGCCAGATTTTACCAAGATCACCGACTGGAAGAGCTACTTCATGCCGACGGAGCTAACGCTCGCCGAGCTTTTTCTGCCGGCGCCGCTGAGCGATGCGCAGGCGCGCGCCAAACAGCGCTGGTGGGATAACATTTTTCCGCAGACGGTGATTGGCGCGACGTTGGAGACCGTGCAGATGGCGCTGGCGGGAACTTTCTTGGCAATCATCGCGGCGTTTCCCATCGGCTTTCTCGCGGCGCGCAACACGACGCCGCATCCTTTGGTCTATCGCGGTCTGCGCACGCTGCTGAATTTTCTACGCACCATTCCCGATTTGGCGCTGGGCCTGTTGTTTGTCGCTGCGGTCGGCTTGGGCGCGTTTGCCGGCACTTTGGCGCTGGCGATACACACCGCGACCGTGCTCGGCAAGTTGCTGTCAGAGTCGGTCGAAAACATCGACGAAGGCGTGGTCGAGGCGATCCGCGCCACCGGCGCCGGCTATGCGCAGATCTTGTCTTTTGCGGTGGTGCCGCAGATTCTTCCCGACTTGATTTCGTTTACGCTCTATCGGCTGGAGACCAACATCCGCGCCGCCTCGGTGCTCGGCCTGATCGGCGCCGGCGGCATCGGCTATCTAATGAACACAAGCTTTCGCACGTTCCAATATCAAGAAGCGGCGGCGATTGTGCTGGTGCTGATCGCGTTGGTGATGCTGGTGGATTATTTGAGTTCACGTCTGCGCAATTGGGTCGTCTGAAGCGCTTGGCGCAAAGGGCAAAGCGCTAAGAAGCGGCGGGCGAATTTGACGGGCCTTGCTCTTTCTTCTTAGCTCTTTGCGCTGCGCTCTTACCCCTTCGCTCTTGGCCCTTTGCCATGCTAGTCTCGCTCGAAGATGAGTCCTGCCACGATCCGAACTGTCGGTTTAGTCGCCAAATACCAAGAGCCTAAAGCCGCCGAAATGGTGCGCTGGCTGGTGCCTTGGCTGCGCCAGCGCGGTAAGCGCGTGCTGGTCGAAAATGGGTTGACCCACGGCGGCGCGATGTCCTGCACCAAAAAACAGATGGCAGCGAAAGCCGATTTGATTGTTTCTCTGGGCGGCGACGGCACGCTGCTCAACATCGCGCCGTTGATCGAGCGGCCCGACGTGCCGATCTTGGGCGTCAATATGGGCGGCTTGGGTTTTATCACGGAAGTGGCGGTCGGTGAGCTGGAGACCGTGCTGCGCAAGACCCTCGACGGTGACTACACGGTCGAGGAACGCATGACCTTGGAGGTGCGCGTTCAAAGCCAAGGCAAGCGGAGCAAGCCGCACAAATACCGGGTGCTGAACGACGCGGTGATCACCAAAGGCGCGCGCAGCCGGATCATCGATCTAGAAACCACGGTGGGCGACGATTATTTGTGCACCTACCGCGCCGACGGCTTGATCATTTCTACACCCACCGGATCGACTGCCTATGCGCTGGCGGCCGGCGGGCCGATTGTCGAACCGGGGCTGGGCGCGATTATTCTAAGCCCCATCTGCCCGCACACGTTGACCAATCGGCCGATCGTGGTGTCGAGCAAGGCGGCCGTGCGGGTAACGCTGCGGTCGTTTGGCGACACGGTCATTCTCAGTCCCGACGGCCAACAGGGCGTGCGTCTCAACAACGGCGACAAAGTCGAAGTGCGCGATTATGGCCTGCCAGTGTCGCTGATCCGGTTGCCGTCGCGCAGCTACTATGAAATCCTGCGTAACAAGCTGAAGTGGGGCGAACGGTAGTTTATGCTTCGTGAGCTGCGCATCAAGAATTTTGCCGTCATCGACGCCGTCGAGCTCGAGCTGGAAGGCGGGCTCAATATTCTCAGCGGTGAAACCGGCGCCGGCAAGTCGATTATCTTAAACGCTCTCGGTTTGATCTCCGGCAACCGGGTCAGCGCCGATCTGATTCGCCACAATGAAGATGAAGCCAGCGTCGAAGCGCTGTTCGAAGCGGTGCCGCCGCGGGTCAAAGAAAAATTGCAACGCGCCGGCATCGATTTTGTCGATGAGTTGATCATCCGACGGGTCATCAGTCGAGCCGGCAAAAATCGCATCTACATCAACGGCGCTCTCTGCCAGCTCAACTTGCTCGGAGAAATCGGCGGCGCGCTGGTGCACATCTATGGCCAGCATGAGCACCATTCGCTGCTCAATCCGGAAACCCACATCGATATGCTCGACAACTACGGCGCTCTCGGTGAGCGGACCACAACGATGGTGGAGAAATATCGCGGCCTGTCCGCCGCCTGGGAAAGCCTGAGCCAGGCGCGCGCTTTGTTGGAGAAGCGCAAGAAGGACCGCGGCCTGCTGGAAGCGCAAGCCGAGGAGATCGCCAATGCGCGGCTGCGCCCCGACGAGGAACAAGAGCTGCAAGAAAAGAAGAACATTTTGCTGCATGCCGAAAAACTTTACCAGGGCTGTCTTGAAGGCGAAGAGCTGCTCTATGAAGGCGAGACCGCGCTGGTGAGCCGGCTCGGGCGCTACGGCAACAAGCTCAATGAGCTGGCGGCCATCGATGCTGCCTTGCAGCCAACGGCCGAGATGGTCAAGTCAGCGCTGGCGCAGCTAAATGAAGCCAACAACGAGCTGCGCCGCTATGCCGAACGGGTTCATTTTGAGCCCGGCGCCCTGGAACATTTGGAAGATCGGCTGGCGGAAATTCATCGTCTCAAGCGCAAATACAACGGCAGCGTCGAAGAGATTTTACAAATGCAGGCGCGTGCGGAGGCGGAGCTGCGCTCGTTGGAGCGGGGCGAAGATGAGGTTCCAGCTTTAGAGCGCGCCTTTGAAGCCGCCGGTCATGCGGCGTGGGAGACCGCGGGCGCGCTGTCCATCGAGCGGGAGCGGGTTGGCAAGCGCTTCAAACGCGCCCTGGAAAAAGAAGTGAAGAGCCTCGGCATGCCGGAAACGGTGTTCGATGTGCGCTTTCTCGACTCGATCGAAAGCGACGATGAGCCGCCGTATATTTTGAGCAAGAAGAAAATCACCGAGTCCGGCATCGATCAGATCGAGTTCTATTTTTCGCCCAACCCAGGCGAGCCCCCTAAGGCGATTGCGAAAATCGCCTCCGGCGGCGAACTGTCGCGCTTGATGCTGGCGATCAAATCGTTGGTGTTAACACCGGGCGACATTCCGACGTTATTGTTCGACGAGGTCGACGCCGGTATCGGCGGCGCCGTGGCTGAAATCGTCGGCAAGAAATTGCAGCAGGTCGCCGAGACCCACCAGGTGATCTGCGTCACCCATCTGCCGCAGATCGCCGCGCTGGCCGACTCGCACCACGTCGTGCGCAAAGAAGTCGCCCGCGGCCGCACGACCACCAAAGTGCAAAAGCTCAAAGAAAAAGAACGGGTCGAAGAAGTCGCCCGCATGCTCGGCGGCCTAACGATCACCGAAAAAACCCGCAAGCACGCCGCCGAGATGGTGAAAGGACACGAGTAGCCAAGCAGGCTGCTAAAACTCATCGGAGCCCTTCGACTAAGCTCAGGGCGAATGGATCTGAGGGCAGGAAAATCCGTTCATGGTGAGCCTGTCGAACCACTCTTGCGAGTTTTTTCAGCACTCTGCTAGACATTGACTTTTGCGCGGCTAACTAAGATATTATCCGAGCAGTTTCCAGTTTCCGCTTTCATACTTCCGTCTTTTAACGTGTGGGGCCGTAGCTCAGTTGGGAGAGCGCTTGAATGGCATTCAAGAGGTCGAGGGTTCGATTCCCTTCGGCTCCACCATTTTCAAATCCATCAGTGTACAGTAAAGTCCATCAACCAGCTATAAATACAACGTTTTTTAGGGTATAATGTCCGGCATGGTCCCTTGCCGTCCAGAAAAATCTGCCCCCATTTGGGGGCAACTCTGGGGGCAACTGGTAGACCGGGAAAGTGAGTTGCCCCCAAATGCCGTTGACTGACGTATCGATTCGCTCTGCAAAGCCCAAGGACAAATCTTTCAAACTGTTCGATAGCGGTGGGCTTTATCTCGAAGTAAATCCCGCTGGGGGCCGTTGGTGGCGCTGGAAGTATCGCTATGGCGCCAAGGAGAAGCGGCTCTCGTTCGGTGTCTATCCCGACGTACCTTTGAAAGCGGCACGGGAAAAGCGAGATTCGGCTCGGCAGCAGCTTGCGGCCGGTGTCGATCCTGGTGAAGCTCGCAAGGCGGAAAAGGTCGCGCAGTCAGGCGCGGAGAGTTTTGAGGCGATCTTTCGTGAATGGCACGCGAAATTCTCGCTAGAATGGGAAGCGAGCCATGGCGACCGCATTTTGCGACGCTTCGAAAGGGATGTTTTCCCGTGGTTGGGGAAGCGGCCGATTGCCGAAATCAAAGCGGTCGAGTTGTTATCCGTGCTGCGCCGGATTGAAAGCCGGGGCGCGCTGGAGACTGCCCACCGGGCCAAGCAAAATTGCGGGCAAGTTTTCCGTTATGCCGTTGCGACGGGTAGAGCGGAGCGCGATCCGACCGGCGATCTTCGCGGCGCGTTACCGTCGCCGAAGGAAAAGCACCATGCATCGATCTTAGAACCCAAGCGAATTGCCGAACTGCTGCGGGCCATCGATAGCTATCAGGGTGAGTTCGTGACCAAATCCGCGTTACGGCTGGCGCCGCTGGTGTTTGTCCGGCCGGGAGAATTGCGCAAGGCGCAATGGCCGGAGATGGACCTTGAAAAAGCAGAGTGGCGCATTCCTGGCGAACGCATGAAGATGCGCGAGCAGCATATTGTTCCGCTGGCGCGCCAAGCCGTCGATATTCTCCGCGAACTTGAGCCGCTGACAAACAAAGTCTTTCCCTCAAGGCCTGACGCGCCCAGATACGTATTCCCGAGCGCGCGGACGTACGAGCGGCCGATGAGTGAAAATGCTGTGCTCGCCGCGCTTCGCCGCATGGGTTACACTAAAGAAGAAATGACCGGTCACGGTTTTCGCAGCATGGCGTCAACGCTGCTGCACGAACAGGGCTGGAACCACCAAGCCATTGAACGCCAGCTCGCCCACGCCGAGCGCAACGCGGTTAGCGCTGCTTATAACTTCGCCGAGCACCTGCCGGAACGGCGCAAGATGATGCAGGCTTGGTCGGATTATCTTGACTCACTGAAGGCTGGTGCGGAAGTGATACCGCTGTTTAAAAAGGCGTAATTCTACGTGACCTTTTTGAATGCAATTCGGAAAGGCCCTGAGCGCCGCTCCGCTAGTTGGTGAGCGCGAGCTGCAAATTGCGCCTCCAGTAGGCATTCCCACAAGTGCAAGCAGTTGGTACAGGTATTTTGGGGGGGGAGGGGGCGTTAAAAGTCTACGGGAATGAAGTTGTAGACCGTGTGAGTAGCCACGCGCATCCGGCCGCAAAATTAGCAAAAGGGGCTGGCTGTTGGTAAGCGGCACCGACACTACTGTGGTGCATCCCGCGGTATGCTCGAATCAATCGCCGGTAAATACGCCCGCAAGCTGTGTTAGCAACTTCCCGGACAATTTTGTTACCGCTTAACGGATTTGTCAGAGCCACAAATTGACCCACAACGGTAGTTAACCCCGCTTCGAGCACATGACCGCGAATCCTCGGTGTCGCTTGAGCGCAGCGTCACTCCCTCGCCACGACGGTGTCGTACAGCCCGTAGTGGGTTAGCCCCTCATGGCTCTCTATTCCCGTGTAGCGCAGCGAGGCATCCTCATAACGCCGGAATGCGAATACGGCCTGATTCATCTGTTCGGTGTTGAAGACCCTGAGCCGCACGAGCAGGTGGAAATCCTTTACCGTCAGACCCGTGACCGTCTCTAACAAGTCGGGCTCGATCTTGGTGATCACATCTTGCAGCGTGTTCTCCCGGAAATCAGTCAGATACATGAACGCCGGGATGCGCGTGGCGAACTTGATGAGTTTTTCCTGCACCAACTTGCGTTTGGACTTGAACTCCTTCTCCTCAGCGGTCAGATCTTTCTTCTCCTTTGCTGACAAGCCGTCATCCTTCGCCTTCTGTTTTAGGTCTTTGATCTTTTGGCTCTTGTTGATGATGGTTTCGATGATGTTGTCGCCGAGCGAACGCCAGCCTTCGATGCGTTCCACGGCGGCCATGGCCTCGGGATTGTCGAGAATGCGGCGCAGCGTGTCGTTATCCACGTTCACGAGCAGCGCGCTTTCCCATTTGCGCGCGAGCAACGTGGCCGACGTTCCGGCCATCGCGATGTCGAGGATACCGCCCGCGTCGATCTGCGTCATGTTCGCGCCGTCGTAGGCCAGCACGGGCAGGAACGACACAAGGTCTTTTACGGCGTTCTCTGGGTTCGGCTCGTTCGGTGACAGGCCAATTCCGTACTCAGAGAGTTGCCGTAACGCCCGCGTCGGCGCGAAGTCGAACACGAAACAAACCGGCTTGAGGATTTCCTCCTCCTTCGGATCGTCGCCGTTGGGATTCTTGATGGACCACGGCGATTGCACGCGGAACGCCGACTGAAAATACGTCTCTGGCGACTTCAAATTTCGCAGCATCAAGATGGATGACCACTGCGGCACGGTGACGCCGGTTGTGAGCTTGCCGCACGAGAGTGTGATGGTCTTGGTGTCGAAGCCGCTGCCGATGGCGTTGCGCACGGGCGGCAGCGCGTCCAGCCCGATGCCCGCCGACGCGCCCGCGGCGACGATTGCGTCGTAGTCGTGCCAGAAAACATTTTGCTTCTCGGCCAGCAGGATCGCCATTGCGTGACAGGCCGCGACGTTGGGCAGAAACCAGAACGAGTGTTGCAGGTACGGCAACAGGCGAACGTCCGAATACGGAAACGGCGGGCGCGTGCCGGTCTTTAGATACTCCGCCGCCTTGGGCGCATACCCGCCGCGGATGATGTCCAGCCACTTCTGCACGTCGCTCTTGTGTTTGAACTGCGCTTTACCGCCGATGCCCGATGCCTCAAAAAACGCGTTGAGATCAAACTCGTCAAACTCTCCGGCGCTGGCGATGGCCACCAACTCGTCGGGCATCTGATAAGTGAGTAATCGCATCTGTGGCAACGCGCCGTAGGGATTCCATTTGCCGGGATTTTTGGCGGCGAACTCTTCCTTCGCGCGCTGTTCGTCGGTGTAGGTCCAGTTGAAAATCTGTTCTTCGATGAACTCGCCGGTGGCCAGCGCCTTGAACGGCGTGCCGGAGAGATACAGGTAAGCCTTCGTGGTGATGGGTAGGAACTCGGTCTCCTTCTCCGACAAAACCGTGAGGTCTTCGTTCACGCCTTCCAAGCCTGCGGCGTATTCGAGCTTCGCCTCGCGTTTGGCGACCGCCTCCTCTTCGCCCTCAAACAATTCCTTCGCCGTCTCGCGCCACGCGCCGAAGTGATATTCGTCGAAGACGACCAAGTCCCACTTCACTTTGTGCAGCCATTCGTTCTTGGCCTTGATGTTGCCGGCATCGTCGCGGCCCAGCAAATCCTGGAACGAACCGAAATAGACGAGCGGCTTCTTGGCAGAAATCTTCGTCGGATCGCTTTCCGAATGGCGCGACATGTATTGCCAGCCGTCGAAATCAATGTGGGATTCGAGGTCCGTCTGCCACGCATCTTCCACGGCAGGCTTGAAGGTGACCACGAGCACGCGCTTCGCCCCAAGTTTCCGGGCAAGTTGATAGGCGGTGAAAGTCTTGCCGAAACGCATCTTCGCGTTCCACAGGAAACGCGGGACGGCGTGCATGTCCTCCTTCCAGATGGAATGGAAATAGGCGTGGGTCTTCTCCACCGCGGCGCGCTGCTCGGCGCGCATCGGAAAGTTCTGGTCGCGCGTGCCGGCAATCTGCTGGCCGGTGCGGAGCGCGATGAGCACAGCCTTCACGTCCGCGAGCTTGCAGCGCACCCATTCCAGTTCGGTGTTCGCGCAACCTTTCCGGACGAGGGCGGCGCGCACTTCATGGTCGGTGAAGGTCGTGCCGTCGTCGCGCTCGGCCGGCTCATCCAGCACGATGGTGTAATTCTTGATATTGGCGGTCTTGAGCTGCTCGGCGACGCGCTGCTTCACGTCGCGCGTGGTCTGCCCCACCTTGAGCAGTCCCGCGTGCGCTTGGTCGTCAATCGAGTAGGCGTAGATGCGCGGACGAGCCTCCGGCTTCGGCGCAAGGATTTCTTCGATGGTCTTACTCATCGTCGTTGTTCATCTCACGGACTTGAGACTCGATGTAAGCCTGCTCTTTTTTCGTGATGCCGTATTTCGCGTAAAGTTCTTCGTCCGTCCAAGTGCGATCCCAGGTCTGCTGAGGAATCCATGAATAGGTGGATCGAAGTGCGTGCTGCGTGATTTTCCGAAGCGAAACGAGGAAGCGAAAGAACCGTGTCCAGGAATAGCTCTGGAAACTAATCGCCGCCTTTTTACTCGCGAGCGGCCCTGCGACCAAATACGTCTGTGTGCATACTGAGTCAGGTGGAGCAACCATCGGAGGGCCAAGAACCACCGCAGGGACTACCCCTCGATCGCCATAAGCCTCTGGGAGCAACACCTTCCATGAATCAATCAAGTGAAGGTTCTTTCGGATGCTGGCGCGAGTCGTGTGAGCAACCACGCGGCGTCCATGGTCAGTAAGGTAGAGAGCCACCGAGCCGCGAAAGGGTTTGTCTTTATAGTCGTCAAAGTTTGTTGCTAGGCCAAATGGTGTGTCTCCGCTCACGAGGTCTGCCACCGAAGGTTCATTCGAGCGCTGAACTTTCTTCAAAATACTAATCGCGCGCTCGTCTCGCACGAAGATGTCGAACTCATCCAGCTTGCGAACGACCGGCGGCTGATGTTCGTCGCCAAGCACGAGACTGTATTTGCAGTCACCTTGATGACTTCTATCCCACAAGAAGTAACCGATCCCGCCCTCGAAATCGACGCCGGGAAATGCCGTCGCCATCCTCGTGTAGTCAACAAAGTGGCTGATGTGTTTGCCCGTAAGCATCGCCTTTCTGAAATCATCCATGCCACGCCCACCAGCCAGCCATCTTGACGGGATAACTATGCTCAAGAAGCGCGGGTCAAGTTTCAGCGCTTGCTCGACAAAGAGATGGTAGATGGATGAATCGCTTGAACCACCCGCGCCGCCTTTCATCTGATACGGTGGATTTCCAATGATGACGTCGAATTGCATGTTGCCTCCAAAAATCTCGCCGAGCCGAGTCTTGATGTTGTCGGTGTGAATGAACGCGTAGGCGTGAGTTTCAAGTCCCACCGCCCGGTCGAAAACGGATTTGCCCGCGCCGCAATATTTGCACTTGGCGCCCTCCCAAGTGTGTTTGAGACCCTTGAACCAGATGTTGCCATCGTCGCTGGCGAAAGATTGGGCGATGGAGTGTTTGCCGGTGGCGTGCTTGGAGCAATAGACGCTGCGCCGCGCGAGTAGGCTGGTGATTTGCGTGATGCCGATGCCGAAAACCTGTTTGGTGAGGATGTGATTGACGCGCTTTTCCAGGTTCGGAATCTCGTGCTCCAATCCCTGGTTGAGGCGACTGGTGATCTCGCGCAGGAAGATGCCGGATTTCGTGCAGGGGTCGAGGAACTTCACGGTCTTGTCCGCCCAGAGGTTCGCGCCGCCGTGGTTGGCGGCCCACGCCTCGGTCAGCGTGTCAAGCATCCGGTTGGCGAACTCCGGCGGGGTGAACACCTCGTCGTTGGAAAGGTTCGCGATGCACGTCAGCACGTCTGGATTGCGCCCGCGCAGAGTAAAACTGGCTTGTAAGCTCATAGGGTCGCCTGCTCCACGATTGCGGCTAGTTCACCCACGGTCATGGGCGGGTAGGTCTTCGCAGGAATGAATATTTCGTGCTTGCCGAGGCTGGCGAAGAGCGACCCCTGGGCGCTGAAAGCCGACGACTGGGTGAGACTATCAAAGCGGAAATCTCGCCGCTGGAACCTGCCCTTCCAAAGATAGCCCCACTCGGCGAAGGTGATGGGTGAGCCATCCCATGCGCGCATTTTCATGGCGTCACCATGAATGAGATTTTGGGACAGGACGTAGAATGCGGCGCGATACAGGTCTTCCGACGGTTCAAGATTCAAATACTTGGCCAATACCTCCAGCAGGTTGGCGCGGCAATCGGCAATGTTGTCGGGCAACAGTTCGATGCCGTAAATGCACATCAGCGCGAGCAGCGCGTAGTGCTGTCGCTCGAACTCGGACTGTCCATATTTGAGTTCCACGGCAGCGAGCTTGCGCCGCAGGACCGGCACAAGAAAGTTGCCGTTGCCGCACGCTGGCTCCAGGAAGCGCGAGTCAATGCGCTCAGTCTCACCTTTCACTAGGTCGAGCATGGCCTCGACCATCCACGCCGGGGTGAAAACCTCTCCGTGGTCAACAACTCGTTGCTTGGACTTGACGACTCCTATGGACCGACGCATTGCGGGTGATGCTTTCCTCGTGGGGATTGCTGGCTATTCAGTGAACCTCGGCCTCGATCAAAACCCCGGATTGTTTATGGCAACATGCTCCTGTAGCGGAATTTAGTTCTGAAAACCAAGACGTGGAAACGACCACTTCCTGCCTTATTCACGCCCTCTACTATCTACTTCAAGGTCCCGTATAATCCAAGGACTTCTATTGGAGCAATCCAGGAGGGCACACATGGCTCGACATTTCTCGACCAAAGACTTCTTCCGGCAGATTCCGAACGGTTTGCTTGCCCGCTATTTTCACGCGCGGAACCTGTTCAGTGATCTGGATTTTGTGGGGATGACAGAAACAAAGCCGGACGCATTGTTCAACGCATGGATCGCCTTGCCAGAAAGTCAGCGCTCCGAGATGGACGCAGAGTTCCGCGAGATCCTGGACATGAGCGACGAAAAGGGGTTCCGCGCGATAATCGACGAGGCGGAATGGCACTTGATCGACGATAAGGAGGCACGCCAACAGTTCGTCGATTAGTCGAGAGCAGTAGACTCTCCGTAAACAGTGACTTGGAACAGCGGCCGGTGTTCTCGCAAAGCACCCATCCCATTTCCTGGTAGAAGTGACAGTTCGCGATGTGCGCTCCTTAGGTTGCAAAATCGTGCGTGATCCTGAACCGCCAGACAATTTGTCTCACGCGTTGGTTTACGGGAAAGCGCCAGACGGCGGACTGACAAAAAGCCAGGCGCGCGGAATCGCCAAGTTTTGTCGGTGGGTCGTTCCTGCGAACGGACCTACTTGATCGTCAATCAAGCAGTGTTGCTATCCACAAAGCTTTCAAGGACCTCTATGCGCCAACTTCCCTGCAATCTTCGTAAACAGATCGAACGCCGTTTCCAGCTCGTCAGCAATCTCGGTTGCGAGTACTTGCGGGTGTGGTAGCGAATCGGTGTCCGTCAGGCTTTGGTCTTTGATCCAGAAGAGGTCGAGGCTGAGTTTGTCGCGCTTTAGAATTTCTTCGTAGGTGTAGCAGCGCCAGCGGCCGTCGGGGTTTGCTTCGCTCCAGGTCGGTTTGCGGTCGTGGATTTTGCCGGGCTTGTAACACTCGACGAATTCGTCGAAGTCTTGGCGTGTGATCGGTGACTGCTTTTGGGTGAAATGTTTGTTGGTCCGTAGATCGTAAACCCACAGCTTATCCGTCCACGGATCGGGGCGGCCTTCTTTCTTATCGAAGAAAAGGACGTTGGCTTTCACGCCGGGGGAATACCAGATGCCGGTTGGCAGTCTTAGGAGTGTGTGGACGTTGCATTTCTCCAGCAGGTTTTTGCGGACTTTCTCGCCGGCACCGCCCTCGAACAGCACGTTGTCCGGCAACACGACGGCGGCACGGCCGTTGATTTTGAGCAGTGTGAACATGTGTTGGAGGAAGTTAAGCTGTTTGTTGCTGGTCGAGGTCCAGAAGTCTTCGCGCACGATGACTTGGTCGTCCTTTTCAGTATCGCCTTCCTCGTTTACGAAAAGCAGGCTCTGGCTTTTGCCGAACGGCGGATTCGCGAGGATCATCGTGTATTCTTTACTCCACGGTGCCGCTAAGCTGTCATGACCGGAGTGGACGACGATCTTGTCGCCGCCGATGCCGTGCAGGTAAACGTTCATCGCGCACATGCGGGCGACCTTGGGTGAAAGCTCCATGCCTTCGACAAGTTCTTCGCGTAGCGATCGCTTCTCGTCGCGGTTTAGTTCCTTGTCGTACCTGTCGAGCACGTAGTTGTAAGCCGTGAAAAGAAAACCACCTGTGCCGGCCGCGGGGTCGCAGATGCGATCCTGCGGTGTGGGCTGCATGACTTCGACCATCGCCTGGATCACGGCGCGGGTGGTGAAGTATTGGCCTGCGCCCTTGGTTGATTCCGACGCGGAACGTTGGAGCAATTCTTCGTAGATTGTGCCCTTCACGTCAACGGGAAGGCTCAGCCAATCTTCCTTATCGATCAGGTTAACGATGAGTTGTTTCAGCAACGCCGGGTTATGGATGTCGCAGCGGGCGCCTTTGAAGATGACGCCCAACATGCCGGGCTTCAGCGCGAGTTTTTCGATTGAGTCGCTGTATTGCTTTTCCAGCGCGGCGCCGTCGAGCGGCAGCAAGGCTTTCCAACCGAGGTCGGGGGGCACGATGGGCGGCTGCTTGTAGGGCTCCTCAGTTAGCTGGTCGGCCATCTTGAGAAACAGCAACATCGTGAGTTGCTCGACGTATTCGACGCAACTGAGCCCGGCTTGCTGCAAGACTCCGGCATAACTCCATGCCCGTTTGCCAATTTGAGATGAGTCGATCATGAAAGTCTTTCGCTCAAGGATTGGCGGCGGCACGTTTGCGCGACGACTTGGGCTTGCTGAGTTTTCGATCCTTGACGGCCTGCTTAGCCCTTTCTTGGCGCTCGACGGCGATACGCGTTAGCAGTTCGCTAGCGGGTTCGTCGCTCGGGTCCTGAGGGACGAGTTGGCCGGTAAAGGCGTGGCGGAGGATTGATTGACGCAATCCCTGAGCGCTCTTCAGTTTCGCTTCTAGATCCGATTCGAGGTGGTCTATGATGGAGATTTGGTCTTCAACGGCATCGACAATGGCTTCTTGCTCGGCGAGTGGGGGCAATGGAAATGTAATTTGCTCAACGATGCTCTTGTTCATCGCAGGCTGATTATTTCCTGAGCCTAGCTGACGTGTCTGTTCGTAGCGAAAGAGCAGCCAGAAGTAGATGAACTCCGAAGGTATAGGGGTATCCGAAACCCAAACCGCCGCGCAATTCTGATTGTTGCAAGCGGCGATCTTCAGTATACCCGCCTTTCCCCGAGTCTTGCCTTCACCAATCATGTTTAAGATGACAGATCCCGCAGGATTGAGCTGAGTGCTTGAATTGGAAAAACCTTCGGCGGTTATCTTTTCTCTGGTATCAAAGATATGACAGAATTGGACCTCTCCTGATGCAACCCACGGAATGTCCCCGTTCCAGAACGCTTTCACGACGCGGCTTGGCGTTGCGCCAACATGAACAGCGAAACATTCGCCCAGGCTGCTCCAACACCACCGCTCGGGCAACTTCGGCAGGTTTGTGGTAACTGGAGCGACGGGTTCTTTGTACTTCGCTTTCCAATCCTTCGGTGGCTCTTTGCCGGCGTCTTTGAACTTCTGGAGTTGGGCTTCTTCCCAGCGGCGGCGGCGTTCGGCGAGGATGCGGGTGAGAAGTTCAGACGCAGGCTCAGTGCCCGGATGTTGGTCACGCCATTCGGCGGTCAACTCACCTTCCACCGCGGCCTTGAGCACCGCGGCGCGGTAGTGTTTCAGCTTCGCTTGCGCTCGTTCTAGGGCAGCGACTCCGGCGTCGAGATCGGAGAGGAGTTCGTCTACCGTACGTGCGATGATTTCTTGTTCGCTAAAAGGAGGAACGGGAAACGCAATTTTGGCAAGGTTTACTCTAGAAATGCGCTTTCGCGTTGTCCCGCTCTGGAGTTCCGAGACCAAGCGTCTGATTTGAGGTGTGTTCAATTGATGCATCAACCAACGCGATGAGACCTTGTCTGTAACGCGAAGAATACACACGTCAACCACAGTTACACAGGGCTTTGAGTCACCCGGAAACGAACAGACACGGCCAAGTGGGTCTGGCATACGCGCCACAAGCAAATCGCCAGATTGTAGGAATGTGCATCTGAGTTCGCTAGCCTTAGCTGAAGTAAGAAAGCGACTCGACCTATCGCGGTATTTTCCATCTCCCACGTCGGCCAATTGAATCAAGCGAATGTCACCAGCAGGATCTTGATCCTTTGACTCAACCCAATCACCATCGCAAAAGACGCCATCGTATCCGATAAGGTCGCCGAGGGTCGCGGTGGTCCAACCTTTAGATAGTGCGTACCCATTTTCAGCTTCACTCATGCCGCTAACCGTTCATTCAACTCTGCAATTAGCGGATTGAGCTTATCACCAAATAGCGCGTGAGCGCGGCCAAGGCTTCCATGCTGGCCGAACCAGCCGTCCTGAAAGTCGTCCGGCTCAATGGCGAGGGTAGTTGCGATATGCTCGGCCATGCGGTCAAGCCATTCGCGTTGCTCTGTTGTGAAGCTTTTCGCGGCATCGTGGTCGGCGAGCCATGCTTCGTAACGTGCTCGCACTTCGTCTGCGTAGGGTGCGAGCGTGTTATCTGGAACAATTGCGTGGCGTACGAGCGTCACCAAGTCGGCGAGCTGCGATCCACCGAGACCTTGAACCCTTGCGCTCTCGACAGCCTGAAAGGCGCGCCATAGCTGCGTGGGCGTACTTGCAAGTGGCGGCGTGGAAAGAGCGTCTTTCAACTGGCGCAGGTCTTTGAGCGAAAGTTTCAAAGGCTTGGTGCCGGCGTAGAGCACTTGCAGGGCGGTGAGTTCGTCTTTGTGCGTGGCGATCCAGGCGCGGAAGTCCTTCACTTTGGCCTGTGCTTTGTCCACGGCGGAAGCATCGAAGCCAGAATAGAGCACGTCGTCAATGGTGTGACGGTCGATGGTCTGCTCATTCAAAGCGCGAATTTCGAGGAGGCGGCGGCGACACGCGGCTTTGTGAAACGGTGTCACGGCCTGTTGGGCGAGTTGGTCGGTTGCCTGCTTGATCTGTGCTTCGGTTGGAATTTCAACGCCGGATATTTCTTTGGCGGTTTCGATCTGCGCGTCCGCGTCGCAGGCGCGCATGAGGTCGCCCGCGAGATCGGGGAAGGACTTGCCGCCAGCGAGTTCGCGCAGCTCGGTCAATTGCTCGGGTGAAAACTCACGCTGCATGCGGGCGAGGCGCCCGGCCAGCGTAGTGAACGCGTCGGGGTCGGTGCCGCCTTGCGCAACGTATTCGAGTAACTCGGCAAGCGTGGCGGATGGCTTGCGGTTGAGCGTATGGGAGTCGGTCTTGTCCTGTTCGCACACACCGACCGCGTCCACGATGACAAAGCGGTCCTTGGTTTTGGCGCTCGGAGTGACGGTCTTGAGCTTGTCCGGCGAAATGATGCGCACGCCACGGCCTTTCATCTGCTCGAAGAAGCCGGCTGACTTCACGTTGCGCATGAAGAACACACACTCGATGGGCTTTACGTCGGTGGCCGTGGAAATCATGTCCACGGTGACGGCGATGCGCGGATAGTAGCTATTGCGAAAGTTGCCGAGTATCTGGTCGGGCGACAGGTTCGACGTTTTCACCCACTCGACGACCTCAGATTCGCTGCCGTCGTCATTCTTCACCTTTTTCGTGACTCGGGTAAAGCCGGTGCGGTAGGTGATCTTCTCGCAGAACTCGTTTTTCTCCGCGAACTCGTCGCGCACCATGCGGACAATGTCCTCAGCGTGTGAATCGTCCCTGGCGAAGATAAGCGTTTTGGGGACTTCTTTGCGGTCAGGGAAAGCGTCCGGCAACACTTTGTCACGGAACTGCCGAATGATCGTCCGAATCTGGCTCTCGGCGACAACGTCGGCGTTCAGTTGGTTTGCCGTATAAGTGAAGTCTTGCGTTAGCAGCTCGATCCGCTCGGCGCGGGTGAGCTTGTGGCGCTTGTCCACGTACACGCCGGTGGGCGCGACTATGGGTGCCGCGTTCCCGTAGTCGGCGGGAGCCTCGGCGGCAATGGTCGCGCCGCTCTCAGTAATGCGGGTGCGGATACGGTAAACGTCGAAGTCCACATTGACGCCATCGGTCACTGCCTCGTCGTGGCCGTACTGCATGACGAGATTCTGATTGAAAAAGCCAATGGTCTTGCCCGCTGGCGTTGCGGTTAGGCCGATGAGGAATGCGTCGAAATATAGCAGCACCTGCGCCCACAGCTCGTAAATAGATCGATGGCACTCGTCTACGATGATGAAGTTGAAGAACTCGGGCGGTATGCCGGCGTTGTAAACCACGTCGGGCGGCTCGCCCATCCAAGGTCTTGCCGAGTCGAAGCCGGAGCCCTCTTCGTTCTCCGCATCATATTCGGCTTCGCCTTTGAGCATGGAGTAAAGGCGCTGAATGGTCGTGATAACGACCTTAGCCGCGGGATTGATAGAGTTGGTCTTGAGTCGCTGCACCGTGTAGAGCGTCGGAAACTTCCGCGTATCGTCCGGCGGTGTGTAGTTAGCGAACTCGTCCTCTGTCTGTTTGCCGAGATTGCCGCGGTCCACAAGAAAAAGAATGCGCTTGGCACCGCCAAACTTAAGCAGCCGGTAGGCGCTACTGACGGCGGTAAAGGTTTTACCCGAGCCGGTCGCCATCTGCACTAGGGCGCGAGGGTCGGCTTTGGTGAGAGACGCTTCGAGGTTCGTAATCGCTCTCGCCTGCACGCTCCACAGTCCGGTGCTATCGAGGGCGGGCAACTGGGCGAGCCGGGCGCGGAGTTGGTAGAGCTGGCCCAGCCAATCTGCAAACGTTTCCGGGCGCGGGAAGCTAAAGACCTTGCGGCTACGTGGCTTGGGGTCGAGGCTGTTGGTGAAAAACGTCACAGAGCCGTTCGACTCAAAGAGAAACGGTAGCGGCCGGCGATGGGCGGGTAGGTTGTCGGGCAGGCCCGCGGCATACTTTGCAGACTGAGCCTCGACACCGGCGAGCGTCCCTTCGGCCTTGGCTTCGATGGCGCCTACGGCCTTGCGGTCGAGATAGAGCAGATAGTCCGCATAACCGAACCCGGATTTCATCGGGAACTCACGCACGGCAACACCGCGGCCAGCCGTAAGGTCGAGGTCGGCGCGGTCCTGGACCTTCCAGCCGGAAGCTATGAGCTTGGCGTCTATCTCGCGGCGGGCTTTCTGTTCCGGGGTGTCGGCCATAAATGAATTTACATACGCTACTAACGCGCTATTATGTACTGAAACGTCCGATAGAATCCAACGCCGTAGATATTTCGCGATGGAGGAAGAGGTAAGGTGGCGATAGCTGTTCCCCACGGACCGCCAATCAAAAGAAGTGGTGTTGACGCCAAGACCGCACTGAAACTCGTTACAGGTGCTTTGGTAGATGCTCAAAAAACTGCGAGGCCTCCTTTTCTACTAATTACGCGAACGGGAGAGCGCTGGCTCAATCAGCTCTATCGCCATGAAGTAATCTCGGCGCTCAAAGACATCTTAGAGAAGAACCCGGGGCTCTTTGCGATTGTTCCGAATGAAGACTTGCAGGATGCGCCCAAGGAAACGGAGGCAATGCTCGCAGGATTTCACAGCGAAAAGCAGTGGTGGAAGAAATGGCAAGAAGCACCAGAGGACACACCTATCCTTATTGGGTTTCAAGACGCTTTCAGCAACTGGTGTGCGGCGCAAATACACAAGCAAAACTCTTCGCTCAAAAATCTTACTGAGACCAGCCGTCAAAAGGTGTGGCACGTTGTCGAGGGGATATACCAACAGTTTGAATTGTCGTCGAACCCGAAACTGACGCTTCATTGGGTTCCGGCTAGCCCTGTTAAGGATCATAGCGCAACTCAGCTCGCGTTGGAGTTCCTCGAAAACAAGGACGTGGTAACCAGGTTCAAGTTTCACTATCACCAATACGGCGGTTACGTTGAGGTGGAAATCGATATCAAGGAGTTTTTCAGAATTCGTGATGAACTGCTCGCGTTATATGTTTCCGCACACGATGCGAACACGGCTGACCATGAACCTGCTCCAGTCCCGTCAAATCCATTTGCCGCTCTCAACGGCCTTAAATGGCAGGACATCACGATTCAGTTTGTGAATGGTCATGAAGCTAGGATTTCTGCTAATTCAACCACCGCGACATTGGATTTTAAGGACATGGGGTTTGAAGATGGGCGAAACCGGCAGCCAAATTCCCAATGGGCACTAATGCGGTTGTTGGCTGATCGCAAAGGCCAGATAAGCTGGGACGATTCAGAAGCCGCCGATAGGATACGCAAGCAAAAACAACTTTTGTCGGAATCGCTGAAAGACTTTTTCCACCTCAATGAAGACCCGTTCCACCCTTACAAGAATGAGAAAGCGTATCGCATCAAGCTGAAGCTGAAAGCCGAAGGCGACTGACCAGCATTAATGTCCGAATAATCATCCTTCCGTGAAAATTCACACGTTCGCGTGAATCTTCACGGAGGTCTAAAAGTTTTTTTCTCATTTCATTTTCCGTAGTTACATCGTTTGCCGTGATTTTTCGCCATTAAGGCTAAGAATCCACGGAGGTGTAACGACGATGCACACAATTCTAAGACTTCCCGAAGTGAAGCGGAGCACGGGGCTTTCGCGCAGCACGATCTACTTACGAGTTGCCGAAGGCAAATTCCCCAAGCCGGTTAGTTTAGGCGGGCGCGCCGTCGGCTGGTTAGAAGCCGAGGTCCAAGACTGGTTGCGCCAACGCATTGAAGCAAGCCGAAAGGCCAGCGCGTGAGCCACAGCCTATCCGCGGTCGATGCGGGACAGCGGCGCAGGCGCAAACGCCATCCGAACCACCGGCTTGTCAAGATTCACCGCAGCTACACGGTCGAGGAGGTCGCTCGACTGTTTGGTGGCCATCGGAATACCGTGCGCCATTGGATCAAGCGCGGCTTGCCAACCGTTGATGACAAGCGACCGACGTTGATCCTCGGGCGTGAGCTTGCCGAATTTCTCCAAGGACTACGGCAAAAGAATAAGCGGAAGTGCCAGCCCGGCGAAATCTACTGTGTAGGGTGCCGGGCACCGCAAAAACCAGCCGGCGACATGGCTGAATACAAGCCGTTGACGCCCTCGCTTGGAAACCTCGTCGCCATCTGCCCAGTGTGCGACGCCATGATTTACCGACGGATAAATCCGGCGAAGTTGCAACAGGTTTGCGGCAATTTGAACGTCACAGTGCCGCAGGTAGGAGAGCACATAAGCGAGAGTAGTAGAGTCTCCGTAAATTGTGCTTTCAGGAAGGGGTAAGATGAGCATGTCAAAACACAATCCCACCAACGAAAGAATTAAGCGGGAGTATTTCACCTTTCTCAAAGAAGCCAAGCGGCAAGCCGAAGCCAGCATTGACGGCGTCGCTCAAGCCTTGGCCCGGTTTGAAGGCTATACGGGCTATCGCGACTTCAAAGCCTTCCATCATCAGCAAGCGGTCAATTTCAAACGGCACCTTGCAGAGCAAACCAGCAGCGTCACGGGCGCGAAATGGAGCAAGGCGACGATATACGCCACGTTGACTGCGCTGAAACGATTCTTCCAATGGCTTGCTGGACAGCCCGGCTACAAGTCGCGACTTAAGTATTCGGACGCTGACTTTTTCAATCCATCAGAAAAGGACACCCGAATCGCAACGGCACGCCGCGAAAGACCATTCCCGACGATTGAACAGGTCAAGCACGTCATTGCCGCCATGCCAAGCAACACGGAAATCCAACGCCGTGATCGGGCTGTGGTGGCTTTCACGCTACTCACCGGTGCACGGGACAGCGCCATTGCGTCCATGAGCCTGAAGCATGTGGATTTAGCAGCCAGTAGCGTCAATCAGGATGCCCGCGATGTGAAAACCAAATTCAGTAAGACCTTCACGACTGCCTTTTTCCCGGTTGGTGAGGAAATCGTGCATATTGTCGAGGACTGGGTGACTCATTTGCGGCAAGAAAAGTTATGGGGGAACGACGATCCGTTGTTCCCGGCAACCAAGGTTATCGTGGGTGAGGGGAATCGCTTCGAGGTGGCGGGCCTAAAGCGCAACCATTGGAGCAACGCGACGGCGATCCGCAAAATATTCCGTGCGGCGTTTGAGGCGGTCGGCTTGTCTTATTTTCATCCGCACAGCCTGCGTAATACCTTGGTTCAGCTAGGTGAGAAACTTTGTAAGACCCCCGAAGAATTCAAGGCGTGGAGTCAGAACCTCGGACACGAGAAAGTGCTCACGACGTTTTGCAGCTATGGCCAGGTCGCGACTGCGAGACAGGGTGAGATTATCCGTGATCTTGGCAAGCCGCGACAGTTGGACGCACCGCACGTTTCGCAATTAGCAAAAGAGCTCGCACGTGAGATGGCGAATCATAAAATCGATCTTGTGAGCGCAAATCGTGAGTGATACCGAGAGTGTGGGGGCAACTTTGGGGGCAGTACTGTTTTTTTGAACTCAACATCTAATGAGATATTAAGATGTT